>DATNPK010000021.1 GCA_036703275.1 Coleofasciculaceae cyanobacterium
GGCAATCCGACCAGTATAAAAACGAACGTCGAGCGAGTGTAAGTCAAGCGAAGCTTGCTGTTGGCGGTGAAACGTTTACCACCCCGAAGCAATTGTCTTTGTTCTAGGGGAATCTTCATGCCTTCAGGCTGAAGAGGATGTCAACTCTGCTGCGCCACAACAGATGGATAATCTGGCAAAAAAACAATTACTTGTGGTGGAAACTCGCCAAAATTTAGTTAAAAACCAGATGGTGTTAGTCGTGCCAAAAGGCAAGCGAGTGATCGCTGGCTTTACTGATTTAACTCAAGAATCGATCCAGCAAATTGCTTTAGGATAACCTAATAGTGTTCCTGCGGGGCAGTATGCCCAAGAAAGACTAACCAACTTAAATATTATTGATGCAGTCACAGATTACTCCGCCGTCCTAAAGGACGACGCGAAGCTAGTCCTTTAGGATACCGCTTCGCATATGCTTTAGCATACCGCTCCGCGACGCGAAGGACGCGACGTAAGGAGCTAATCCTTTAGGGCTAGTCCTTTAGGGCATATAAAACGACGGAGACGGCACGGACCGTTGGTCAAATCGAAGGCAGTTTATGGCAAGGATGTGCGTCAGGTTTTATAACTATGTTGCCACGGGTAACGTCGATGCAGGCATAGTCTATCGTAGTGACACAGTAAATAACCATCGGGTAGAAGTTGTGGCGATCGCACCAGAAAAGACTTATTCCCCTGTGGTGTATCCTATTGCCATTATTAAAGACAGCGATAATCATCAGGCTGCTCAACAAATGCTGCAATTTCTCTTGACGACTGAAGCTCAAGCTATTTTCCAACAACATGGCTTCATCCCAATCAACAATTGATCGTACTGCGGTTATGATTTGGAAATTAATCCACTGTTAACTGTTTTTAACGAGCCTCTTATGTCAGGCGAATGGTATATCCTCAACTTCACAATAATGATACTAAATCCGATTGATCAAGTACTTTTGACTTAAAGTAACTACAACTTCTCTGATGTTATCCCCTTGTCCTAAAGGACAACGCGAAGGACGCGCCTCCAGGCGCTAATCTTTTAGGGCTAGTCTATCACGGATAAGCGGAGCAGCGGACGCGAAGCTAATCCTTTAGGGCGGTCTTGGGCAAAGCCCAAGTATAGCGATATGCGAAGCGGTATCCTTTAGGACTGCTTCAAGAAGCTTCGAGACCGAAGGGCGGAGTGCGGTTTATCCGTGAATCCGTGATTGGCAAATGCTTACTTCATACCGCTCCGCATATCGCGTCCGCTGCATCGCTTTTGACTTCTGACTTTATGCGACGAAGCGGCTTGCCCTAAAGGACTAACTTCGTGTCGCACTTATCGCATTGAGTGTACCCGATATTGGCTGACTTGTGACTTTTAACTTCTGACTTACCTAACCTTAAAGTGTTCTATCCAAACAGGATTTAGTATGATTACTGTGCTTTGAATCCAGGTTAACCTATAGTTATCAGATTTAATGCCGATCCGATTACTTATCGAGGATTAAATTAAAACTAGGTCAGATTTTCCCAACACTTGACTTGGAGTTATTTTTTAAAATACCGATGACTATATCAGTTCCTTCGAGATCTCGCGCCCAAGAATCTAGAGCTGCAATCGAGCGAATTTATGTAATTATGCGCCATCTGTTCGTGCGCGGTCATTATAAACCTGGAGGTGTTTCGGGTTCTGCTCTAAGTGAGGCTTTGCTGACATTACAGCCCGAAATTTATGGTTCAATGGCTGATGCAGAAAAAGTAGAATTAAACGGATTGGCATATGTAACCACTCGTCTACCAAAAGGGATTGAAAGATGCCGTTTTATCAAACTAATTGCAGCAGAAGGCTATAATAATTCGGCATTTGAAAAAATTATTCCTGCTAAGCGTCGTCGCAACTGCTATCGAATCGACGAAGAGACAATGTTAATTGAGGTTACCAGAGGGCGTAGCGAGATTTATGATATTCTCACCCATCTTACTTTTATCTACATTGAAGCTGACAAAATTAGAGCGCACGCTTTAGATGATGGTTATCCGACTCAAGAATGGCTGAAGTTAGAAAAAATTGTGCTGGAACAAACTTCAACAGCTAGTTCTTTTTCTTTAGAGGAGATTGAAGTCAGAGAACAGGCTATTTCTTACACTAGCACCCTATTGGGGCGTACTTTTGAAGAGACTGTAGAAGCAGAACGTCGATTTCGCCAAAGTGAACCCTACAATAACAGTTTATTTCAAATAGTTTATTGGTTAGGTCGTGTGGCAATTGAAGAGATGCAGCACCATCGCGATCGCCCGACTCATAATGGCAAAGCCGATCGCCAAATTAGCTTTAGTTCGGCATTACGAGAACGAATTGGAAATCATATTCATGGAGAAAGGTGGGCGACTGAGGTAAAAAAATTTCTTTGGTCGTCTAATTTGTGGCAACGCCCTTTGCATATTATTAGTGCTAATCTGCACAGCATTCTTAATTGTCTTTATGCTTTTCCCGCACTAAAATACCAAATGGGAGAAGCGGAAACTATTGAAAAAATTGCTCGCGAACTAAGTTTACCCGAAAACGCCAATCTCAACCAAGAAGTATTGGATTTTGCCCTACAGCAAGGAATGTATTATCTCGAAGATCGAGCGGGAACGAATATTCACGTACAGATTTTTGATACTTCAGGATTACCCTTGAATTTGCTTGCTCCTGAGTTACAGCTCGATCGAGCATTGATAGAAGAGGAGAAACCAGTGATATTGGTTATGGATTATGCCTTTGGCGAGCAAGCCTTTGAACTTTTTGATGAATTGCTCAAACCTTATAAAATTCAAGAGCAATCTGAAAAACTTAATCTCGTTTCAATTTCTGTGATGGGTAAAGCGGGAACTTTGGTAGGAAAAAAGGGCGATTTGATGCTGCCGACGGCACATATTTTTGAAGGAACAGCGGACAATTATCCTTTTGAGAATGAAATGACTAAACAGGATTTTCAAGGAGTGGAAATTCCCGTTCACGAAGGAGCTTTGTTAACCGTGTTGGGAACTTCTTTGCAAAATGCCGATGTTTTAGACTACTTTAAAAGTTCTTCTTGGAATGTAGTCGGTTTGGAAATGGAAGGAGCGCATTTACAAAAAGCAATTCAAGCAGCAGCTAAGATCCGCAAGAGCATCAATGAGAATGTAATTTTACGTTACGTCTACTATGCTTCAGATAATCCTTTATTGACCAGCGGTACACTAGCATCTGGTAGTTTAGGACAAACAGGAGTCAAACCTACTTATGCGATCGCTTTAAAATTTTTGCATAAGATTCTCGGTCAATCAAAACCACGCCAATAATTCAACTTCAGCAACCAAACAAAAACCAGAAAGCAAGGTAGTAAGAAACATTTTATAACCTGCTTTCCTGGTTCTCAGGACAACAAAATAATAATTAAATTAATTTTCGTCAGGTTCTGATACTGGCTCTGCTGCTGCATTTTGAGCTGCGATGATAGCACGCTTTTTGAGCTTGATCGTCAAATAGCGAATCGTATCTTCACTTAAGCGCATCATTCTCTCTAAAGGAGCATTTTGAGCTCCGTCTGCATCATAGTTCATCTGTACATAAATACCGTCTAAATATTTACCTACAGGATAAGCCAGTCTTTTTTTGCCTTTGACTTGAATATCTAAGTTTTCTACGCCGTTTTCGTTCAAAAAGTCTTTGTATTTATTGACTGAATCTCCTACCTGATCTTCTGATAGATCTGGGCGCAGGATGTACATCATTTCGTAGTTATTGCTCATTTCAATCTTTCTCCTTGTGGACGGGATGGCTTCTCATAATCTTCGGCAGTCGAGTATTAATCCTGACTGTTGAGTCAACCTTGAGAAGCAAGGAACTATCATCTTACTATTACATGACGAATAATTACCAGTATTTTGATTTGACTGTAACAGATTAACTTAAAATTGAGCTAGCTCAAAGCAAAACTTTTCTCAAATTGAACAGTGAGCTGGAGTATTACCTTTTATTTAATCATCCATTTCGAGCTTGATTTTGTTATGGCACAACGCTATGTCCGCATCAAAACTAATCGCGAGCAGATTTATTATGGTTTACTCAAGGCGAATCGTAATGTAGCCGTATATGATTCTCCACCTTGGTTAGGCGGACAGGAGACGGACATCGAACAAGAGCTTGATACATACCAACTGCTTGCGCCTTGTGTCCCTTCTAAAATTGTGGCAGTAGGAAAAAACTATTTTAAACACGCCTTAGAAATGGGTACACCAGTACCAAAAGAGCCTCTATTATTTCTCAAGCCACCGACTACTATTGTGGCTGATGCTCAAGATATTCATTACCCGTCTCAATCTCAGCAAGTTGATTACGAAGGAGAGCTTGCTTTGATTATTGGCGCTCGCTGTAGCCATGCCAACCCAGAACAGGCTGCTAAAAGTATCTGGGGCTATACTATTGCCAATGATGTTACAGCTAGGGATCTACAAAAAAAAGATGGTCAGTGGACCAGAGCTAAAGGATTTGATACATTTTGTCCTCTAGGACCTTGGATTGTTCGAGAATTAAGCGTAGAGGCTAGAATCAAAACTTTTATTAATAATGAAATGACTCCTCGTCAATCTGCTTCAATTAGCGATATGGTGTTTAATCCCGATATTTTAGTAGCTTATATCTCGCAAATAATGACCCTAACTCCAGGAGATGTAATTTTGACAGGTACACCTGAAGGAGTTGGTGCAATGAAGCAGGGGGATGAAGTTAGAGTAGAAATAGAGGGAATTGGTTGTCTATCAAATAAAATAACTTAGTCTTAGTCTTGCTCAGGTGAATTTGCCGCGCTCTAATTTGTTGGTTTTTAGCTATTTATAGCTGAGTTACTTTACTATCTTGGTAATTGACCATACACAGCATCAGAAACAGAGGGAATTTCGGGATAGCGACCCAAAGCACACTGCACCATACAAAAAAGACTAGCACCCGTCCCCAAAATAAACACTAAACCGCCAATTAAAGCTAATGCGCCCACAGCATCAAAAACAATTGCGATTAATGATATGGCAATTCCAAATAGAATTGATTGTAAAGTATTAAAACGAATGAAATAAGAAATTTTCTCATTCCTCACTACTGCTATAAACAAGATGACAAATACGATCAAACTACCAAAGCCGAAGGGAATAACCCGATCAAAAAGACCATAGATTAGAGTTATGGGCAGTAGAAGTAGTTGTAAGAAGTTGAAAAAAGGTGATAGAGCTGGAACTTGAACTAGTAACCCTGAGCCTAAAGCCATCGCATCATATATGGCAAATAAGTATACGGCTGCTCCAAAAAAACGATCTTTAATATCTGTTGAACCACGCCACGCCATTTTAAGCGATCTCCCGTAATTTAAAGTTTCAGTTTTTGGCATTACTATTGTTATTTAAAGCTAAAATCCAAACATACTTAACACTTATCAAAGATTAACAAGCTTAGTAATATCTGGTAATTTAACCTAGATAACTATAGATATTTACAATAGCGTAGTTAATTATTATTTGGTTGAGTTAAACCTGGGTAACATTAAAACCCATCTGGCATTGATAAACTTTTGCCTGTTTAAATGTTGGCTTCTGAAGAACTTTGGCACATCCAAGCTTACTATCATGCCATCGAGGTAAGCCGCTATGATCTGACATTAAACAACTCTGGCAAATTTGCTGGGCTGACAAGATTTGTTCATCTGCAATCATAACTATCATCGTGTTAATCCTTCAGAAGCTATATTTAATAAATTCTAATTTTTTTTGACGGCAATTGGCAGTTTTAGCCACTTAGCTTAACAATTTTTACTACTAGTTTACAGCTATTTTTTCAATTAAACGGTAAAAAATTTAACACAAAGTTTAGCAATCAAACAAAAGAATTCTCAGTCACTAATTTCGTTTGCCGAAAAAGATCGAGTTTGATTATTGTCTAAATAGCGATCGCCCGTAGCGGTTAATATTTGACGAGAGCAAATTACTTGAACAGTTATATTTCAAGGATTGATGGTTTTCAGGGGTCACCGAATTAGATAGCATAGATAATACTTATTCAAAAACCCAGAATCAAAGAGTGACTCAAACTAATTTAGATTTTCTCGCCCAAACAGATCCAGAAATTGCTGAAATTATCGATCTAGAATTAGGTCGTCAGCGATCGCATATAGAGTTGATTGCCAGCGAAAACTTTACTTCCCCTGCGGTGTTGGCAACACAGGGTTCGGTATTGACCAATAAATATGCCGAAGGTTTACCAGGAAAACGCTATTATGGCGGTTGTGAATTTGTAGATCGCGCCGAACAGCTAGCGATCGACCGTGCCAAAAAACTATTTGGCGCAGCAATGGCAAACGTTCAACCCCACTCAGGCGCACAGGCAAACTTTGCCGTATTTTTAACTCTGCTTCAGCCTGGAGACACCATTATGGGTATGGACTTGTCTCACGGTGGTCACCTAACACATGGCTCTCCTGTAAACGTTTCAGGTAAATGGTTTAATGTAGTCCAGTATGGCGTAAATCAAGCAACCGAACAGCTAGACTTCGATCAAATTAGAGAATTAGCTTTAAAAGAACGTCCTAAACTTATTATTTGTGGTTATTCTGCCTATCCTCGTATTATTGATTTTGCTAAATTTAGAGAAATTGCCGATGAGGTAGGTGCATACCTATTAGCCGATATTGCCCATATTGCTGGTTTAGTCGCTACAGGTCATCATCCCAATCCTGTTTCTGTTTGCGACGTAGTTACTACTACCACTCACAAGACTTTAAGAGGCCCTAGAGGTGGTCTGATTTTAACTCGCGACCCCGAACTAGGTAAAAAGCTAAACAAGTCTGTCTTTCCCGGTACTCAAGGCGGTCCTTTAGAACACGTAATTGCGGGTAAAGCGGTAGCCTTTGGCGAAGCTCTTAAACCTGAATTCAAAGAATATTCGGGTCAAGTAATTGCTAATGCTCAGGCGATGGCAGAGGGGTTCAAAACCAGAAACTTTAAGCTAGTATCTGACGGTACAGATAATCATCTTATTCTAGTTGACCTGCGTTGTATTGGCATGACAGGCAAAAAAGCAGACGTTTTAGTTAGCCAGGTGAATATTACCGCTAATAAAAACACTGTGCCTTTCGATCCTGAATCTCCGTTCGTGACTAGTGGTCTGCGTTTAGGTTCTCCTGCAATGACGACAAGAGGCATGGGGGCGACAGAGTTTCAGGAAATTGCTAATATTATTGCTGACAAATTACTCAGCCCAGAAGACGAGGCTGTACAAAATGATTGTTTAAACCGAGTGGCTGCATTGTGCGATCGCTTTCCGCTTTATCCTTATCTACAGATTCCTGTACCTGCCAAAATCTAAGGTTATGGTGAGAGAGAAGAAAGTATCGCTCAACGTCATCAACGACTTCGCGCTTTCGTAAAGTACACTTTAATACTCAAATTAGCTCTCCGAGGTCATAAACTCAGATGCCTATTGAACTGTATCATCTGATTGCTTTTCTCATCTCTGTAACCTTTGTGTTGTGGACTATACCTGATGTAAAAACTTTGGGTTTAAAGTTGGGTATAGTAGATCGCCCAAACGCTAGAAAGATTCACAAAAATCCCGTTGTGCGCGTTGGCGGGGTTTCTATTTTCGCAGGAACAATTGCCGCCTTGATCATTGTTTGGCTTCTGGGGGGATTTTCTACTTTAGCACCCCAAAAAGCAACAGAGGTTTGGGCGGTAATCATTGGCAGCATTTTGTTTTTTGGGATTGGTTTTGCTGATGATTTATTTAATCTCACTCCTGTTTCGCGTCTACTGATGCAGATTACCGTAGCCACTGGCTGTTGGTATATGGGTGTGCGAATTGATTTTGTATCTTTTCCCGTTTATTCTTTAATTCAAATATATTGGCTTAGTCTGCCTATTACCGTAGTTTGGCTAGTTGGCATGGCTAATGCCATCAACTGGATTGATGGAGTTGATGGTTTAGCTGCTGGAGTCTCAGGGATTGCAGCCTTTGTAATGCTGGTAGTAACCTTATTTATGAATCAGTCTGCTGCTGGTTTAATCGCTGCTGCTTTGGCAGGAGGAGCTTTGGGCTTCTTACGCTATAATTTCAATCCTGCTCAAATATTCATGGGAGATGGTGGCGCATATTTTATGGGTTTTACCCTGGCAGCGGTTGGTGTAATTGGCTTGGTCAAGACTACCGCTATTACCGCTGTTGTATTGCCTTACCTAATTTTGGCAGTGCCAATTTTAGATATGTCTGCCGTTATCTTCTCTCGCATCAGCAAAGGCAAATCTCCTTTTATTGCCGATAAAAGCCATCTTCATCATTGGTTGCTCAAAACTGGTATTTCCCAACGTCAAACTGTACTATTCATTTACACCCTGACTTTTTGGGTAGGTAGTTTAGCTATGGGTTTTTCCAACATTCCCAGCGGTTGGGGGTATGCAATTGGTGCAACAATGTTATTAACTTGGCAATTTTGGCAGGTTTGGCAAGTCTGGCGAGCTAGTCGAAGTGATCATAGATAATTAAATTAGTCAGTAATATTAATGAGCGCAGAAGTTATTTGTATTGGCACAGAATTACTCCTGGGAGATATTTTAAATACTAATTGTCAGTATCTAGCTCAAGAGCTAGCCAACTTAGGTATTCCCCACTACTATCAAACCGTGGTGGGAGATAATGTAGATCGTATTCATCAAGTCTTGGATATAGCTACTAAACGTTCTTCAATCTTAATTTTTACTGGCGGCTTAGGGCCAACACCCGACGATTTGACTACGGCAACAATTGCCAGTTTTTTTAATACGCCTCTTACGGAAAATGCGGCGATCGTTCAAGATATTGAAAGTAAGTTTGCCTCGGTGGGCCGTGTCATGTCTCCTAGCAACCGTAAACAGGCACTAGTACCTCAGGGAGCAGCAACACTGCCGAATCCTAGCGGTACAGCTCCAGGTATTATCTGGCAACCAAAAGAAGGTATTACTATTTTGACCTTTCCTGGAGTTCCCTCAGAAATGTACCGTATGTGGCAAGAGACAGCCGTTCCTTTTCTTAAAAGTCAGGGTTGGGATAAAGATACTATTTACAGTGAAATGATGCGTTTTCGCGGGATCGGCGAGTCAGCTCTGGCAGAAAAGGTAGCTCATCTATTTGATTCTGATAACCCAACAGTTGCGCCTTATGCAGGAAAAGGAGAAGTTCGTCTGAGGATTACTGCCAAAGCGGTTGACCGCACTCAGGCAGAAGCGATAATTAGACCTGTAGCGACAGAAATTAAGAAGATTGCTGGATTAGATTATTTTGGCAGTGATGAAGCTACTTTAGCTTCGGTAGTCGGAAATTTATTAAAAACCGCTCAACAAACCCTCAGTGTAGCTGAATCCTGTACAGGCGGAGGATTAGGAGCAATGTTAACCGAAATTCCAGGTAGCTCCAGCTATTTTCTGGGCGGAGTAATTGCCTATGCTAACCAGGTTAAAAAGGCTCTCTTAAATGTTAACAACCAAGATTTAGAAAAGTATGGAGCAGTAAGCGAAATTGTTGCTCAACAAATGGCTCTGGGGGTAAAACAGCGTTTACAAACCGATTGGGGGCTTAGTATCACAGGCATAGCTGGCCCTGATGGAGATACCCAAACTAAACCCATCGGTCTAGTTTATCTGGGATTAGCTACTCCTAAAAACAAGACTTTTAGTTATGAATATCATTTTGGCAAACAAAGAGGGCGAGAATTAATCCGTTATTTAAGTGCCTGTTCTGCTCTGGATTTGCTGCGACGCAATTTAGTTAAACCTCATATACTTTGTTGAGTAAGTGAAGTGAAAGATACTCTGCCTTCGGTGGTGAGAAAAGTAGCAAAATTATTATTAATTTGAGTATCCTCAGATAGTACATTTGCCAAAAGCGATCGCCCCAGAGTATCTTGACACTGGATCAAAGAAAATTAAACTCAACTGGATTGATACGCCTTAGATCTTGCTGTGGAAAAGTCCACAGTTTAATAATGGATAATTACCTCTGTTTGAAATCAGTTATCAGTTATCTTACTTCATCTTTCTTCTAGCTTCAGTACACTTGTGACTTCTGACAGCGATTCTACCCTCTGGTAATGCGAACATGACTCATAATTCGACTTTTGCGCTCTTGCTGGTTTCCAGTATTAAAATTGTAGTTTCCTTTACTACGTTCGATATGTTCTTGTCGGCTTTTCCTCTCACTGGATTGATTAGGAGAAGTTTGATTAGGATTGTAGTTTTGAGGACTACGTTGAAAATCAATCTCGCCACCAGAACTTTTCGCTAAATGCTCTCTAATCCGCTTTTGGCGATCTAAGGGTAATCCTTGCTCACTTGCCATAACTAATATATTCCTCAAATACGGTCGACAAATATACATTGTGACTCATCTGCTGCACGATATGGTTATAAATAAAGTTTTTTAATTTATGTGGAGCGATAAGACGTTTGCTTATGAGTTAAAACTAATTTTTGAATTGAACTAACCTTTTAAGTTCACAAACGCGATTAAATATTTCAAAGTTATTGAATATTTTTGCTAAGGCTTTTACATAGTTTTATTGAATCAAGTATAAAGTTTTAATGAACTACATTTTGCTAATATTCGCTTGTACATCTAGTTAAATATAGACAAACAAAGCTATATTCCTGTTATCTCTATTACTGAGCGATTAAATTGACAAAGGAAATGTAAATTGCTGTTGACAAAAACGATAATAATATAAGTGTATTCTTGTAAAAGAAAATACTGAACATTAATCTTTTGAGTCAATTAATATGTCCTTTATACAGTCGAAGAAAATTACTAAATTATTAGCTGCACTTTCTCCGTTCATCTGTTTAGCAGGAATAGTACTTTTACAAAGTCAAGATTATAAAAAGTCAGCCCAAAAACTTAGCAGTGCTAATTATTTGGCTCAAGAAAAAGAACAGTCTAGATTAATCGATTGGCAAAGGCGATCGCCCAATCTAGGCTTTGGTAATTTGAAGGCTAATTGGTCATATTTAAACTTTGTTCAGTATTTTGGTAATGAAAGTGCTAGAGAGACGATTGGTTACAGCTTAGTTCCTCATTATTTTGAAACTATAACCAAAGTCGATCCTCGTTTCACTCAGGCTTATTTAAGGCTGTCTATTGCTAATTCTATGTATGCTGGTCATCCAGAAAAAACGATCGCCTTAATGGAACAGGTTTTAGATTCTGTAGATCCTAAATCAGCAGAAGCTGCACATCTTTGGACTTCCAAAGGATTAGATGAATTATTGTTTATGGGGGATAAAGAAGCTGCCGTAAAATCTTATAAAATAGCAGCGCAATGGGCAGCATTGGCAAACAGCGATCGTCCTGATGATTTGACGATCAAAGATTTGGCATCAGCTTTAAAATCTACCAACGAAGTAGAACTAAAAGAAGCTCAAATTAGAGCCTGGTCTAGTGTTTTAGTTCACATCAAAGATTATGCTCGAAAACGCGAAATTCTTCATAAGATCGATAACCTCAAAGCCGAGATATTAGTTTTAAAAAAAAATAGCTAAATTAATGCTGCTCAATAGTTAGAAGTTTTTCCATTAAATAATTGCTAAAAGTTTGTCCTCGACACAATACCTGTTGTTGTTTAATAACGGTAAATCCTCGACTCATAAAAAATGGTTTGGCGGTAATACTTACTTCAGTAAATAAGCAAAGTAAATTTAATTCTCTAGCTTTAATTTCTATCGCCTGATATATTGAACTGCCAATTCCCTGACGCTGGTGCTGATAATGGATATAAAAACAATCAATATGGCCATTTGCTTCTAACTCCCCGAAGCCAACGATTTTGCCATCTTGTTCGGCAACATATGAAAATCTGTCGGAACATACTGTTAACCAGTTTCTAAAATAAATATCATCAGGTGACCAAGCTGTAACTTGCTCTAAACAGTAGTGCTGAATATTGATTTTTCTGACGGTGTTATGAAATAGCCAAGCAATTTGTTCTGTATCTTCTGGCTGAAACAATCTAATTTGCATGATCGATAGTTGATTCCCAATATCACCAGGAAAAAGGCAAGAATAAACCTACTCCAACGCCAATATCGTTATTTTCTCTAACTCTCAATTGATGCCAGGTAGAAGAGCCAACACGGTTAGTTAAATACAGTTCTAGATAAGGATCGCTGTTGTCAATTGCAGCTTGTCGATCTAACAAAGACAAAGGTATCCAACGAACTCCTACCGTCCAAGGAATTTTGTTTTTTAATTGTCCATCAATTAAGCTGTTTCCTTCACCCAAAAAATTTGCGCCAACTTCTCCCGTAAAGCTAATTTCTCGATCAACTGCGATCGCACCACCCAAATTAAAACCACCAATTTCTGTTCCTAGCCGTTGCACATAGCCTAATACAGGCGTAAACCAGACGGCGACATTTTGATCTACTTCGTAATGAATCGGCAAAGCAAAAGTCAAAATCAACCGCTTACCTCTAGATGCGTCGTCTCCCCCTGGAGTAAAAATAGGAATGGTTTTATCTAGATCGCGACGTTCAAAAGTAGTAGCATCATTTTCAAAAAAATTCACAAAAGGTTCATTGGTCAAGCTGGCGCTAGCTAAAGCACTCAGGGTAATAGGCGCATTCTCATTCTGATTTAAAAACCGTACCTTGCCGCTAATTCCCTGTTCAGATTCATCTACTTCTCCAGCAACATAATCTAGGAAAATTCCTGCTTCCAAATCTTTAAGTAAGCCATAGCGGATCGCAGTTAACACACCTTGGCTACCACCCTGTAATTGAACTGCTAACTTCCCACTAGGTAAAGTTCCACCATCAAAAAAAGCCAAACCGTCTCTAGTTATAGATTCCTTCTCGGTTTGAGGTGCTTCCTTAAAATCGCTATATTGACGATTTGCTGGCACTACATCGGGCATAAACACTAAATTTGCCCCCAAGCCCATAAAATCGCGATCGGCAGTTAAGGAGAGAGGAGCAAAACTAGCAAAAGTATTAGTGGCATATAGATCCAATGCCAGACGGGGGTTGGTCAAATATCTTAGTCCTGCGTTGTAGGCGATCGCTCGATCGGGTTTACCTGAATCTCGATTGATACTGTTGTTTCCCGTAAGAGGCAAAAATACATCGCTAAAAATAAATAACTTAGAGCTTACCCGATAAGAAACTGCTCCTCCTATACCCAAAACCGTGCCAAAAGAACTATCTTGATCATCAGGAAGGCGATGAAAAAAAACGGCACTCTCATCTTTAAAGAATGCCATTGTCGGAGCTAGATTAAATTGCCAGCGATCGCCAACGTCGGCGCTGATCGGAAAAGCTAGAGCCACAAAAATATCTCGATTATTGATTTCAGTAACTTCATCGCTTCTAGAGAACCTAAAACCCCGCGTCCCCCATGAGGCAGCTATAACACCACTTAAAGCTATGGTTTCAGACTGATTATTCCAGATGCGTCCCTTAAACTCTAGTGCAGCTTCATTATCTTCGGTACGCTCTGAGGTAAATTCTCCTTGTTCGATCGGAGAACTGCTGTCTACGTGCTGAAACTGAAGACTTAGCTGTAATTCATCGCTAATGCCCCAGCTAAAGCCAGTATTGAAGTTAACTGCGCTATCCTCGTTATCAACTCTATTTTCGACTAAATCTGGAAAAAAGAAGGTACGAGTATTAAGATTGACGATCATCTCGCCGTTGCCCAACTGTTTCGCTGTCGGCTGAGAAAACAACTGTTCTGATAAAGGAGTAAACGTAAATTTGGTTCGTTTCTCTGGTTCAGACTGGCTTTTTAAAGGTAGAGCTTTGGCAGGATTTACTCCTAAAAGCAACAAAATAATTGAACTAACTTGCCCAACCAACAGTTTATTCATGCGATCGCTTTTTACTCCCTACCCAATTAAAAAACTATTTCTAGTCTTAATTAAAATGACACCGAGCTAGATTCTACCAGCCTGTTGCTAAAGGAGCGCGAATGAAGCTGTCTAAGCTACAATAATATATATTCATGGACGCAACATAGAAGCGCGGTAAATTAGTTGAGCTTGTATTTAAAGTCTTTATTGCCTTGGAAGTTAGACAATTGCGCCAACTCGGCTGGAGTTTTAGTTCCTGGATAGAATTTACCGTCAATTTCCCAGGTAGGAAAAGATTGAATTCCCGCTGCTATACAAGTTTCTCGCTGAGGATTTTTGCCTTGGGGATCGCACTCTATATATTCGATCTCAGCAAAAGCTTCTTGACCAAATAGCTGTTTTTGTTCGTAACAGTGCGGACACCAAAAAGCACCATATTTTTTTGCCCCAGTGGCAGTCAAATGTTTTGCCAAAGCAATTTCTGCTTCTCCAGAAACTGTAGTGGTTTTCCAACCTTGGGGTGGTGTAGGCTGTCCTTGCGGTTCGGAGATAGCAATGAATCCATCAGCATCAACCACTTCTTCTGCCGTACCGTTGGCGGTGGCGATTGAAGAATTAACTCCTGAATAGATGCCTAAAGTTACCACTATGGTTAGTAAACTGACAATAACTCCTGTAAACAAGATTTGTCCCAAATCTTGCCAATCCCTGCCCGTAATGGTCAAAACTAACAGGCTTAGAGAAAATATCGCTGAGCCAAGACAGTATGGGCATAAGGTTTTAAGCTCTGTGGCTAAAATATACATTAAATAGCCACTAAACACAGTCATGGCAATGCTTCCCGCTAGCAATAGCCACCAGGTTAAGTTTTCTAACTGTTTTTGCAAATTTTTCTGACGATCTTGACTAATTGTCAAGGGAACAAGGGCAAAAGCAGCCATGCTAATGTATGCCAAACAGCCAAACAAGCTTAACGGCAAGCCAAATATGACGGCATAGGCACTGTTTAATACGCCACCACATCCAGCACCAGCGCTAGCATTAGCCAAACAAGCTGGATCTCCTCCAGTCAATTTAGTAATGGTCAAATAGGCAGTTAGAATTGCTCCTGCAATGGCGATCGCACCAATGATAGGTCTTGACCAACGATATCTCCAGGGTATAGAACGACGACGGCGCATAAATAAATATCTTATTTGTTAGCTAACTACTGATAGCAAATTTCCTTTAAAAGGCAAAAAGCTAATAACATTCTTGTTGTCAAAATTATAGCTTGAGTTTAAATTTAGCCTCGAGCAAATAAATTAACTACTTATATTGCTTCAAAGAAGCATCTGACTTGGCTTGTTCGATCAAAATAGGAGTAGATTTAGCTGCTTCGACAAATTGAGACACCCGAATCGGATCAATGGTTTCACTGATTTTGCCATGACGCTTGAGAGAGCTAGAAACGATTACACCATTGGCTGCTTGCATTAGTTGAGGTATATTTTCCCAACTAGCACCACTGCCAATAAATACAGGGGTGTCCCCTGCGGCTGCGGATGCCAATTCTAAGTCTTCTTGCGTTGGAGGACTACCTGTCGCCCATCCCGATAAAATTACTCCGTCTGCCAAACCTCTTTCAATAGTGTCTTTAACTGCGGTGGTCAAGTTGGGTGTTCCTAAAGGACGAGCGTGTTTGACTAACACATCAGCTAGGATCGCTACTTCTGAGCCTAATTCTCGACGGTATCTTAAAAGTTCATATGCTTTGCCCTCGATCAAGCCCTGATCGGTTGCCATAACTCCAGTCAGAACATTAACTCGAATGAACTGAACTTCGGTACAGGTAGCGATCGCCATCGCACTTCTGGCATCGTTACGCAAGACGTTGATCCCAATTGGCAACATAACCATACCTTTAAGACGCTCCACAATCAAAGTCATGGCACTGACAACAGCAGGATCGACACAGTCCTTACTAAAAGGAGCATCAAAAAAATTTTCCACAATAATACCGTCTACGCCCCCTGCTGCTAAAGCAGTAGCTTCTTGCTCTGCTCTGGCGATCACCTCTTTCAACTTGCCTTTCCAACGAGGAGAGGTGGGCAGAGGAGATAAATGAACTACACCGATCACGGGATGATTTGCTTGAAAAATATGTTTTAGTTCCACTTTAATTCCATAACGCCTGTTATTTTCTCCTCTTCAAAAGTTATTATTATCTCAGACAAAGCCGAACACTGTACATACGGCAATCGAGTCCAATCTCAAACCTTTTTTTAGGTTTCCTTCCTTAATTTTCGGTTTTTTATCTTCCCACGTGCCAAGTTTATCTGTTAATATAATTTAACGAAAAGGTTATTTGCGTATCTAAGCAGATATGTACAGCCCAAATTCAAAGCCCGTCAGAAGCGGTGTCTTGAACAAGAAATAGTTTTGCGGAATATTAACTGTCTGGTTAGCTCCTGCTCCGCCGCGAAACTAGGAGGCATAAGTCAACAGTTGGTCTAAATTAAACGTTATCTATTTTTTATAGTTCCAGACCATAAGGTTAACGCTCCAAGCAAGATATTTAAGTCTGACTAACGGTCACGGCAGTTTTTGACCGCGAAATAGGGACACAGGTTCACAGCCTTTTTTAGACTATGAGCCAGTGACCCAAAGGAACAAAACAACTTTCGACCATCATACAAATTCAGATCATTATTAATATTGGTCTTTAAAATTTAGGATAAAGAATGGCAAACAAGCCAACTATAGCCATATCCCACTTAGGATGTGAAAAAAACCGTATTGATTCAGAACATATGTTGGGCTTACTAGCTCAAGCAGGTTATCAAATAGACTCCAATGAAGAAATAGCAGATTATGTAATTGTTAATACCTGTAGCTTTATCCAAGCTGCAAGGGAAGAATCAGTTCGCACTTTAGTCGAATTAGCCGAAGCTGATAAAAAAATTGTCATCACTGGCTGTATGGCGCAGCATTTTCAAGGTGAGCTGTTAGCAGAGTTGCCCGAAGCAGTGGCGGTTGTAGGCAGTGGCGACTATCATAAGATAGTAAACGTTATCGAGCGTACCGAAACAGGCGAGAGGGTTGAAGAAATAACTCCAGAGCCTGTGTTTATTGCCGACGAGACAGTCCCCCGCTATCGCACTACTACCGAAGGCGTAGCTTATTTGAGGGTAGCCGAAGGTTGCGATTATCGCTGTGCTTTTTGCATCATTCCTCACCTTAGAGGTAATCAGCGATCGCGCTCAATTGAATCAATCGTAGCTGAAGCAAAATCTTTGGCATCTCAAGGAGTACAAGAAATAATTCTGATTTCTCAGATTACTACCAACTATGGCGTAGACCTGTATGGAAAACCCATGCTGGCAAAACTTTTAATCGAACTGGGTAAAATTGATGTCCCCTGGATTAGGATTCACTACGCTTATCCTACGGGACTCACCCCCGAAGTACTTGCTGCCATTAGAAATACGCCTAATGTTCTGCCATATCTCGATTTACCCTTACAACATTCTCATCCAGAAATTTTGCGGGCAATGAATCGTCCTTGGCAAGGTAGGGTCAACGATGCCATTATTGAGCGAATTAAACAGGAATTACCTGAGGCCGTATTACGTACCACTTTTATCGTGGGTTTTCCTGGAGAAACCAAGGCTCATTTTCAACATCTAGTAGATTTTGTGAAACGACATCAGTTCGACCATGTAGGTGTATTTACTTTCTCTCCTGAAGAGGAAACGCCTGCTGCCAGTATGAACAATCAAGTTGCTCCAGAAGTCGCCAATGACCGCCGAGATATTTTAATGCAGGTACAGCAATCAATTGCTGCTAGCAATAACCGATCTTGTGTAGGCAAGCGAGTGAATGTCTTGATTGAACAAGAGCATCCAGAGACAGGACAGCTTGTCGGTCGTTCGGCAAGATTTGCTCCAGAGGTAGATGGATTAGTTTATGTTCGTGGCTCGGCTTCTCTTGGTTCAATAGTCTCGGTAAACATTACTGCTGCCGATGTTTACGATCTTTATGGTGAAATAGCGGCTGTAGCAGCCAGCGCAGCAACTTTAACTGCTAGCCATTTATGAAAATAGTTAATAGTGCCTCTTGTCCAAATTATTTAAAGATGCATTATTCCAGAGCAGAGCAAGAACAATCAGTTTTTTATTAGCAAACACCAACCAAAGTAACAACAATACAACTTATGACGACTACTTTCAAAGATTTAGGATTATCCGACGCTTGTTTATCACAACTAGAACAACTTGGATTTACCGAACCGACCCAAATTCAGCAAGATGCAGTACCAATCTTATTAGAGGGGAAGGATATTGTCGGTCAATCTCAAACGGGTACAGGCAAAACGGCAGCTTTTTCGCTTCCTACGTTAGAAATTGTTGATGCAGATAACAAAGCGGTACAGGCGTTAATTTTGACTCCAACCAGAGAATTGGCTCAACAGGTAGGACAAGCAATCCAAGATTTTACTCCTCCAGAAAAAAGAATTTATTCTTTAACTGTTTATGGTGGTCAATCCATCGAAAGACAAATCTCTAGATTGCGTCGAGGAGTGCAAATTGTCGTAGGTACTCCAGGGCGAGTAATCGATCTTCTAGAGCGTAGAGAACTTGTTTTAGACCAGCTAAAGCTAGCAATCTTGGATGAAGCCGATGAAATGTTAAGTATGGGCTTTATTGACGATATTAAGAAAATTTTGCGTCAGACTCCCAAGGAAAGACAGACAGCTTGTTTGTCTGCCACTATGCCCAGAGAGATTAAAGAATTAATCAAAAACTTTTTAAACTCTCCTATTTACATCACGGTTAAACAGCAAGAAGCTGCTCCCGCTAGAATCGAGCAGCACGTTTATATGGTGCCTCGTGGTTGGCAGAAAATTAAGGCACTACAGCCAATTTTAGAAATTGAAGAGCCAGAATCGGCACTGATCTTTGTTCGCACTAAACGTACTGCTAGCGAATTAACTAGCAAGCTACAGGAAGCAGGTCACAGCGTTGATGAATATCATGGCAACTTGAGTCAAATGCAGCGTGAAAGACTAGTTAAACGCTTCCGCGATGGCAAAGTAAGAATGGTAGTGGCAACAGATATTGCAGCTAGAGGATTGGATGTACAGGATCTCAGCCACGTAATCAACTACGATTTGCCTGACAATACCGAAACTTATATTCACCGCATTGGGCGGACTGGTCGTGCTGGTAAAACAGGAACAGCGATCACCATTGCCCAGTCTGGAGATCGTCGTGCCTTGAAACAAATTGAGCGTCGCATCAGAGCTAAATTAGAGATTATTCAAATTCCTAATCAAGCGCAAGTAGAAACCAAACGCATTGGCAAACTCAATGCCAAAATTAAAGAAACATTGGCAGGAGAAAGAATGGCATCTTTCTTACCATTGGTAAGAGAATTAAGTGATGAGTATGATGCTCAAGCGATCGCTGCCGCTGCCCTACAAATGGTCTATGACCGTGATTGCCCCAACTGGATGAAGGGAGATTGGGATGTTCCTGAAGATAGTTTTAGTAAGCCAGTTGTTAAAGGCAAAAAAGTTCGTTCTTCTCGCAAAAGCAACTACAACAAATCTAAATCTCTTCCTCGAACTAAACCTCAAGGTAAGTTAAGATCGGAAGTGATTATTGAACAGTAGGTAAATTAGCTAGCAGTTTTTTGAGATTGTAGAAGTTGCTTCTAGAATGTTTTGAGACTGCCGCTCTACTTATTGCTTCATAATTGTTCAACAGGTAAAGAGCCTTTACTAAATATTAACCGAAATAGCCCGTGACACTGAGTATTTCCCCGTCCAACTTGTCTGATCCCAGTATTGCCAAGGCGGCGAATAACTGGCAAGGTTTAATTGAAACCTATCGTTCTTATTTGCCCGTTAGCGAAGCCACTCCCGTAGTTACCTTGCTTGAGGGAAACACCCCCCTAATTGCTGCTCCGGCGATCGCTTCTCGTATTGGTCGCGGAGTCAAAATTTATGTCAAGTATGACGGTTTAAATCCAACGGGAAGTTTTAAAGACCGTGGTATGACGATGGCAATCTCTAAAGCCAAAGAAGATGGGGCAAAAGCAGTTATTTGTGCTAGCACAGGGAATACCTCAGCAGCAGCAGGAGCATATGCTCGTCGCGCGGGGATGAAGGCATTTGTCATCATTCCTGATGGCTATGTCGCTTTAGGAAAACTGGCGCAGGCTTTATTATATGGTGCAGAAGTGATTGCTATTGATGGCAATTTCGATGATGCCTTGGGCATTGTACGTCAGCTTTCTGAGAATTATCCTGTTACCTTGGTTAATTCAGTTAATCCCTATCGTTTGCAAGGTCAGAAAACCGCAGCTTTTGAGGTGGTTGATGTGCTTGGCAATGCCCCTGATTGGTTGTGCATTCCCGTGGGAAATGCGGGCAATATTACGGCTTATTGGCTCGGATTCTGTGAATATCATCAATCGGGAAAATGTTCTCGTTTGCCCAAAATGATGGGGTTTCAGGCTGCTGGAGCTGCTCCTCTGGTTTCAGGCGAAAGAGTCGCTAATCCTGATACCTTAGCAACGGCGATTAGAATTGGTAATCCTGCCAACTGGCAAAAAGCGATCGCCGTCCAAGAGGCTAGCGCAGGAGAGTTTAACTCTGTAACCGATGAAGAAATTTTAGCTGCCTATCGGATCTTAGCTTCAGAAGAAGGAATTTTTTGCGAACCTGCTAGTGCTGCTTCGGTTGCTGGTTTACTTAAAGTTAAGGAGCGAATACCCGAGCATGCCACAGTAGTTTGCGTTTTAACTGGCAATGGTCTTAAAGATCCTAGCAGTGCACTCGACCATAGCTTTAACGAACTCAAGCAAGGCGTGCCCAAGGATCTAGAAAAAATAGCCAAAATAATGGGCTTTTAAACCGATTACTATTTATCTTTATCTTTCCCTTTAACTATTTGCCGAACTAAATTTTTCAATTAAACTTTTGGCTCAATTAAAAAAAAAACCGTGTATTAGTGGCTGCTAACACACGGTTTTATTTACGACTTCACCGATATTGCTAAAATGTTTAGTCCTATATATAGTTTTAGGGCGTTATATTTTAGCAACAAACTTAATGCGCTTCTACCATAAATCTACTGACTGTTTTCGTCTTCAGTAAATTTACGGAGATAATTATATTTAGATATTTTTAACCAGTGATGAAGTAGCCAAAAGTTATTAAGTGGTAACTTTTTAAGAGATTCTTGATATATTCAATAATATTTTGATTTATCTGTATGATTGTGTAAACCATTAGACAGCTTATACATAATGACCCAAGACAGAGTAATTGTAATCGGCGGTGGTTTAGCGGGAACAGAAGCAGCATGGCAGATTGCTCGGGCGGGTGTTGCTGTGACTCTTTACGAAATGCGCCCGATTAGGACTTCTCCTGCACACCACACAGAAGAATTAGCCGAACTAGTGTGTAGTAACTCTTTTGGAGCGAAAAATAGCGATCGCGCTGCCGGTTTACTCCATGAAGAATTACGTCGACTTGGTTCTCAGATAATTGCCACCGCAGACCAGCATTCTGTTCCCGCAGGAGGGGCGTTAGCTGTAGACCGAGCCGTTTTTAGTAGTGAATTAACTCGCGCCCTGGCTAGCCATCCTCTAGTTGAGTTGAAGCGGTCAGAAATTACCAAAATTCCTCAAGATAAAATTGTGGTTTTGACCACAGGTCCTTTAACTAGTCCTGAGCTAGCCAATGACCTACAGCAGTTTACGGGAATGGAGTACATGAGCTTTTTTGATGCTGCTAGCCCGATAATTGTCGGGGAATCAATTGATAGAAATATGGCTTTTCTGGCATCACGCTATGACAAAGGAGAGGCTGCATATCTTAACTGTCCCATGAATAAAGAGCAGTATCTTCGGTTTCAGCAAGAGTTGTGTCAGGCAGAGCAAGCA
Organism: Coleofasciculaceae cyanobacterium; assembly: GCA_036703275.1. Lineage (NCBI taxonomy): Bacteria > Bacillati > Cyanobacteriota > Cyanophyceae > Coleofasciculales > Coleofasciculaceae > Coleofasciculaceae cyanobacterium. The sequence continues at coordinate 21,822 of DATNPK010000021.1, forward strand.
GAATTGAAAGATTTTGAACGCGAAAGTGCGAAATTCTTTGAAGGCTGTTTACCAATTGAAGAATTAGCGCAGCGTGGAGAGGATACAATGCGTTATGGACCACTTAAGCCAGTGGGTTTATTTGATTCTCGTCTGGGAGATTTTCGTACGCCAGAAAACAAAAGCAAACGCCCTTATGCAGTAGTGCAGCTACGCCAGGAAGATAAAGCAGGACAGCTATGGAATATGGTAGGGTTTCAAACTAACCTGCGCTGGGGTGAACAAAAACGAGTTTTTCGTTTAATTCCCGGGCTGGAAAATGCGGAGTTTGTGCGAATGGGCGTGATGCACCGCAATACCTTTATTAATGCTCCACAGCTATTAAATTCTACACTCCAGTTCAAACACAGCAATAAGGTTTTAGCTGCGGGTCAATTAGTCGGGACAGAAGGTTATACTGCCGCTGTTGCGGGAGGTTGGTTAGCGGGTACTAATGCGGCGCGTTTGGCATTGGGACAAAAACCTCTAGCCATGCCCGAAACTACCATGATGGGGGCGCTATTTGAATTTATTAGTTCAGCATCTAGGAAACATTTTCAGCCTATGCCGCCTAACTTTGGAATTATTCCCCCTTTACCTAGCAGAGTCAAAGCTAAGCAGGAAAGGTACGGTCATTATCGCGATCGCTCTTTAGCTGATTTAACTAACTGGAAAAAGACTTTAACCCCAGAAACGGTAGCGCTCGGCTAGAAACAAACAATCGATAACCCATAATAAATGACTGATAACTAGGCTATGAAAGAACAAATCACTCTTTGGCTCAATCGCATCCTGGTTGCGGATGTATTTTTAGTTTTACTTGGCTTTATCTGGTTTGCGATCGCTGTTATTGGTCGCTATCTGAATATTCCTTTGGGTTTTGACCTTTGGTATCGCCTGTGGATTCCAGTTTTTAATCCAGCGATTGGAATTCTTTTCTTAGGCGCATTTACCACCTGGCTGATTAATAAAATTTCCCGCCAATTTGGTTCAAAGTAATTTGAGCCAGATGATTCAGAGAAATCAGCTGCGGTATATTTGCGATTATCATTTTTGTTGTTTTTAATCTAATATCGTTTATTGGTGTGAAAAATTCAATTTCAACTTATGAAAACACTATAGTTTTATAGCGCATTTTTTTCACCTGGATTAATGTTGAACCAGTTTGACCCTGGATTAAAATAAATTTAAATTATGGGATACGGGATTGCCAAAAAAAGACTATAAGCTAAGATCGCGAATATAATCGCATTATCTTGATGATGTCAGCTTGTTCTGTTTATTAAATTAACTTTTACTTTTAATTAATTCGGCTTTGTTGTCCAATTTAAATAATTATTTGATGTAATTAATCTATCGGTATCTAAATTAAAAATACTAACTATAAAAAATTAGCTTAATGTAGGCAACCCAACTATATTTAAAGGAAAATACAGTATGCTTATATGTCCCCAATGTGAGTTTGAAAACCCAATCGAAAATAATTTTTGCCAAAATTGTGGTGTTTCCTTGACTCATAAAATTTGTTGCCAATGTCAGACAGAGATTCCTATCGAAGCAAAAATTTGTTATTCATGCGGTGCTGCCAACCATACTATACTATGGGCAATAATCTCTCAGCCAAAAGCTGTCGAAGAACTTAAACCCAAACCAGAATTAGCTCAGGTCGAGGGGGCTATCACCAGCAATCATCCGCAACTAGAAATTGAAAATTTGTCTGATTTGTTTGTCAACAGTCAAAGAACAACTAATCTGGCGCTACAGATTAAACCAGAGCAAAGTCAAATCTATAATCGTTATGCACTCAAGCAAGACTCAAGTTCTAAATCACTTTTTGAAATTAAAGATCGGGGTTTAAATTTTGAATTTCTCCAGGGTAAGGTAATCGACCGATATCCCCTACAAAAATCCCATTTGGCAACTCTACAAAAGCAACAAATGGATTTATTCGCTGAACTAAGCCAAGATTTAAATAATTCATATTTGTCAGTAACCCAATACTGGAATTTAGTTGGATTACCAACCCATGCTCTACCCTACTTAATTTTGGAAAGGTATACTCCGACAGTCCCACAAATTTATGATGCCTGGCAGCAACAAGATCAGGGAGTTGTATTATTACCAGACCGTTCACAATTGCAATTAGTTACCGAACTATGGTCGCAGCAAGAACCCCCACTGTTACAAATTATTTGGTTTTTAGACGAAATGGCAAAGCTTTGGCAGCCTCTACAGCAAATTAGCTGCGCTCAAAGTCTTTTAATCAAAGAAAATTTACGCATAGATGAAGACCAAGCTTTTTGCTTACAGCAACTATATATGGATCTAGATAGTTCTCCGACTTTAAAAGAATTGGCGCAAACTTGGCAATTTTGCTTTGCCGAAGCAGGGATGGCTCATTTAGATCACCTTGAAGAGTTGCTAGACAAAACGATTGCGGGAGAGATTACCCTGATCGAGCAGTTGAGGTCTGAACTTCATAATCTTGGTCTGGATGAATCAGAAGTTGAGTCTCTCAATATTGATACCAGCTCTCTTGTGAATATTGCTTTGCCTCAATATGAAACGACCGAATCTGAGTTTAATTTGGAAATGTCTCAACAGCATGGTTTCTTTAATGAAGTAGACGAATCAATGATGTATCCGAGCGAGTTTGAAGAACAGGCAACAGCTATAATACCAATGCAGCTTCAAAGTATTACGCAAGCTAGCTGTTCTGATATTGGGACTCAACGAGATCACAATGAAGATTTTTTTGGAGTCAAAACCTTAATGGATAAGGCAGAGAACAATACTGAAAATAATCTTAGCGTTCGTGGTTTATATATAGTATGTGATGGCATGGGGGGACACGCAGCGGGGGAAGTTGCCAGTGCGATGGCAGTAGAAAACCTGCAAAAATATTTTCAAACCAATTGGCAGTTAGAGTTGCCAGATCATAATACGATTGAACGGGGTGTTCTGTTAGCCAATGAAGCTTTGTATCAAACCAACATTGATAATTCTCGCTCTGGTAGCGGTAGAATGGGTACAACTTTGGTAATGGCTTTACTACAGGATACTCAACTTGCGATCGCCCATGTGGGAGATAGTCGCATCTATCGCCTAAGTCGTAAACAGGGATTAGAACAGTTAACTACAGATCACGAAGTCGGTCAAAGAGAAATTAATCGTGGGGTAGACCCAGAAATAGCCTATGGTAGACCAGATTCCTATCAACTAACTCAGGCATTAGGACCCAGAGAAAGTAACTATGTACGACCTGATGTTCAATTTATCGAAATTACCGAAGATTGCCTACTTTTGCTTTGTTCGGATGGTCTTTCTGATAATGAGTTTATCGAACAAAATTGGTCTGAGTACCTTGAACCCTTAATCAGTTCTAGTGCCGATCTCCAAGCTGGTTTGTTTAAATTAGTTGACCAGGCCAACAAACATAATGGTCACGACAATATTACTGCCGTATTGCTTAGAATTAAGTTAAAACCTAATTTCTAAAGACCATGCTTATCTTCTGCTTTTTATGCTTATTCAATCGATAAATTGTCCAGTATGGTCATTTTTACGCTATTAGAACCGCAGACAAATCAACCACTTCAGCAGTGGGAATTTTCCGAGCAATCGGTAATTCGTATTGGTCGCGCTCAAAACAACGATATTGTACTTCATGGCTATTTTCAAGTTTCCCGTCAGCATTTAGAACTAACCTTAGTCGATCCAAGCCAAGAAAAATGGCAACTTATTAGTAGAGGAACTAACGGCACTCTCCTCAATAACAATTTTGTGACCGAAGCTACTCTCAATCACGACGATCTGATTCGCTTGGCAGAAAATGGTCCCGTATTTAAGTTTGAACTAGAATCTTGTTTAGCTGAAAATCAATCAGAGCTCGAACAGACTAATATTTTAAATACCGTCGATCATTGTGACCATAAAGATAACCCAGACGGAAGTATCTTTTGCCGACACTGCGGACAACCAATAGTTGAGGAAGAGCATTATGTTGGTTCTTATCAGATTCTGCGGACATTAGGCAGAGGAGGCATGGGAACTACCTATCTTGCCTGGGATCGTCACCGTACGGTCAAGAATGCACCAATGCTTTTAGTTCTCAAACAGATGAATGCAGATATGGCGCGTATTGCTAAAGCTAGAGAACTATTTGAAAGAGAAGCGCGCATTTTAAAATCTCTAGATCATCCAGGCATTCCCAAATACTATGATTTTTTTGTAGAAAATAATCACAAATATATTGTCATGGAATTGATCCATGGTCACAATCTAGAGCAGTTTGTTAATCAGCGTGGTGCAACCGATCCACAAAGAACGATTCACTGGATGATTCAAATTTGCAAGATTTTGGAATATCTCCATAATCTAGAGCCACCTCTAGTACATAGAGACATTAAACCCGCTAACTTGATGCTACGCAACCTTGATAACCGTCTCATGCTGCTTGATTTTGGTGCAGTCAAAGAACTTGGAACTGCTTTGGAAACTCGAATTGGAGTTGAAGGATACAGTGCTCCAGAACAGTATCGAGGTAAACCTTGTCCTCAATCAGATATTTATGGAGTTGGCACAACTATTATTTTCCTATTAACGGGTAAAGCACCCATGCAATATTATCGCTACCAAAGCAATAAATTTGAGTTTGATATTGGCAGTATTCCTAACTTACCGACTGATTTGGCTCAAGTTCTTGATATTGCTTGTCAACCTGAGCCAAGAGATCGCTATCAAACCGCTCAGGAGCTTTTAGAAGCTCTGTCTAACTGCCTTTCTAAATAACTATTAATGCAATTAATCTATTTAGTCATTAAGTCAGGCTTTTTTTGCTGATAGAGAAACCGCGCAAATTAATGATAATTTGCCAGATAGTTAAGCTAGAGAGCCAATTAAAGTTCGGGGAAATAGAAAATAGATCGTAGGTTATGTTCTCATAAGTTGAGTAACAATAGTGTTCTTTGATTCAACTGTCTACGATCCATAAATCAATAGTTAATTTTCATCCCAATCTTCTACCGATAGTAGTTCTTGAATTTGGTCTTGAGTAGAAAAATCGAAGTCTTGTAGTTCGTTTTTCCAATATAACCAGTCATTGCCTAGTAAAAGGGCAATTTTTCCAATGCGATCGTCTGGTTTGACGATTTTAGATTCTACCAAGGAAGATACCTTCCGTTGCAATTTCATCATGGGATGAGCAACTTGTTTTGTCATACGCTCGATTTTGCCTGTTATGATATGTTGGTTAAATGATTTAAAGGCTGGCTTTAGATTTGGCTTTACTCTTAATATCTCAAGATGTCTCAAGCCTGAAGTTTGCAGCTCAACCTGACATACTTTTAGCTTACATTACACCATTTCGGCAAGCTTTTATCATGATTAGTACGGTAATTACGATATAAAGTAGGGAAATCCAGTCACGGTTAAGAGCAAATATGAATAAAAAAGTAGCATTTTTGGTTTCTGGTTGGATAATTTCTGTACTGGTTGCTCCTGCTTTGGCTCTGCAAGATTCTGTTGGTAACAAGGGCATAAACGCATTGCGCTTACACAAAGCTCCCTATAATTTGTTAGGTCGAAAAATTGGTATTGGTCAAGTAGAGGTAGGTCGTCCGATTAAGCTAGGAAGAGATAAAGCAGCTAGCACCTTTCAAACCATTTCACCTAGAGCAGTGTTTTATCGCAATCAGCTTGCTGTGGCGGATAAGAATGTGGACGATCATGCCAGTATGGTTGCAGAGGTAATGATTGCCCAGGATAAACACCTGCGCGGAATTGCGCCTCAAGCGCGGCTGTATGCTTCAGCAGTAGGCTCATTGAACGATGGAGGACAGCCTCAAGAATGTTTAGCTAGCCAACACATTGCTCAACAAAACAGTGGCGACGTGAGAGCGATTAACTTTAGTTTTGGAGAGTCATTAGAACGAGATGAACGAGATGATGCTCAACTAGACGGCAAGGCTTTGCTGACTTCTTGTATTGATTGGTCTGCAAGACAACATAATGTTCTATATGTCATAGCAGGAAACCAGGGTAAGGGAGGAATTCCCATCCCAACTGATAACTTCAATGGGATTACAACTGCCTATACGACAAAAAGAAAGGGTGAATTTAAGAAAGTAGATTTTGCTAATCTGAGTGCTTTACCTGTAGGAATCGGACGTAGCTTGATTAAAAAAGAGATTAATTTTGGTCAGAGACGAGCAATTAGCCTGCTTGCTCCTGGAGGACAAATTTCTCTATATAACCAAAAAGGAGAAATCGAACAGGTAAGTGGGACTAGCTTTGCTGCGCCTCATGTTACAGGAGCAGTAGCACTGTTACAAGAGTATGGCGATCGCCAATTGTCGCCAAAATTTAACTTATCTAATTGGAGCTTAGATTCCCGTCGTCATGAAGTGATGAAGGCAGTGTTGCTAAACTCGGCTGATAAGATTGCCGATCGAGGTGATGGTTTATTGCTAGATATGGAACGGACTATTTTAGGCGAAAAAAATCATAGCTGGTTTGATTCTGATGCTTACGTGAATCCTCGTATTCCTTTAGATATGCAGATGGGGACAGGACAAATTAATGCTTGGCGAGCCTATAAGCAGTTTAGCCCAGGGCAAGCGAGCAAGAATCGGTCTATTGATGCCGTAGGTTGGGACTATAACCAGGTCGCAGCTAACAATTATCGGGAATACGATCTAAAGCGGCCTTTAGTAGCAGGAAGTTATGCAGCAATAACTTTAGTTTGGGATCGTCTAGTAATGTTAAATGATTTTAATCGCAACCAACAATATGATGTGGGGGAAAGTTTTCGCGATCGCGGTTTAAATAATTTAGATGTTTATCTTTTGCCAGCCGATGAAAGTAGCAATATGAGGAATATCTGTGCTTCTTCTAGCTCTGAAGATAGTATAGAACATATTTTTTGTCCAATTCCCGCCACAGGACGCTATAAAATTCGCGTTTATTATCAGCACCAGTTTAATCAGCCATTGCAATCCTATGGTTTAGCCTGGTGGACAAAAGGGAAGAATGAAATCAAGGGAAAAGGGAGGAACAATATCTAGTCTATGCAATTCCCAATCCCCAATCCCCGATTCCTAATTTAGGCTTTCTTAAAGAGGAATTACCTGGAAGTCAACGGTAGCACTTACTTCTGGATGTAATTTAACTTCGGCCTGATAGTTGCCAGTAGTGCTAACATCAGGAACCTCGATTCCTCGGCGGTCTACCTCAATTCCCGCTTGCTCTTTAATAATATCGGCTATTTCTTGAGTAGTTACAGTACCAAAGATGGCCTTTTCTTCTCCTACCTGCTTGCGAATAGTTAATTTGCCAATAGTCTTAAATGCTACTTTTTTGTTTTCTGCTGCTTGTTTCTCGGCTAATTTTTGTTGTCTCTCTTTCTCTCTTCTAGCTTCAACCTGCTGGATAATTCCTTTGGTAGCAATGCTAGCTAAACCTTGAGGAACTAGATAATTACGAGCATAACCAGGCGCAACATCTACTAAATCTCCGTTGCTACCTAATTTACTGACGCTTTGATTTAAAACTACAGATACACGCTTTGCCATTATTTTACTTAAATTCTCCTAGATCAATTACATATTTAGATGTGGCGGTTTCGATCTCACCTCAGAACTTTTTATTATATCAGCCAAATAAACATATTAAATCGTCATAATCTGTGCAAATTATGCTCAGTTGACTATTAAAGCGATCGCGAATGCTGTTTAACTTGTTTTAGCTTTTAAGCTTGAGATCCTTACTCAAAAACTTTATTTATCTGGTTGGGGCTTCTTTTAATGCTCTCACCACTGCTTCCCAGGCAAGCTTTTTGTGATATTGTCGATCCAATAGCAGCGGACGCACAGCCACACCGTCTTTTCTGGGAGCAAAATTTCTCAACCACGTATAGCGATCGCTTAAACCCCAATTGACAATGGTAATGACAGCAGGCTCATCTAGCACTACAGAAAGATATTCATAGTATGCTTCAGCTACAATGCGATCGCGAACCTGTATGTTTTGAGGCAATTCATTATCTGCTACGTCTAACTCTGATATAACAATTTTTAATCCCATGCTAGCTACATCACTTAAAAACTTTCGGAACTTTTTGCCATCAAATTCTTGATTACGGTGACCCAGCAGATGACTTTGAATTCCCAAGGCATGAATTGGTGTTCCCTTAACTTTTAATCTTGCTAACAATTTCAAGACAGCAGCTCGACGTTGTTCCCAATAACTATTGCCAAAAGCATTACTATAGGTCAATCCGTTTTCGTTATAAATCAAGATAGCATTGGGATCGGCATCTGCTGCAACCCAAAAGGCTTTTTCAATATAGTCTGATCCTAAAAAATTGAGCCAGGTGGGATATTTTTCACCCTTGACACCACTAAGCGTAGTGTCTTTTAAATTATCGGCTCGACCATCTTCAATCAATATTGCCTCATTCACTACATCCCATGAATGTACTTGCCCCGCGTATTTTTTGCCGAGGGTTGAAATATGATTGATAAAAATTCGCTCTATTTCTGCATTAGTGGTGGAAGAGGACTTAAACTTTTCTACTAGCCAAGGGGAATTAAATTCGTTCCAAATCATTGGATGCGCTCGAAAGAGTAAGTTATTTTGTCGAGCAAAATTAAAGAACGGATCGGTTTGGCTAAAGTCATAAATATTTTCGCCAAAAGGTCCAACAGTTACACCAAAAAAGCCCCCAACTAAAAGCCCATATTGCTCGGTAAAGATCCTTTGAAACTTAGCGTCTTGAGGAAAATCACTATGAGATCTCTCAGAAAATCCACCGTATAATATACCTTTTGATGCTGCTAAATGGCGTAGTCCTGCTTCTCTATCCAGCTTATTTTCTCGGTTTGAACGCTGGTTTGATTTATCTGCTTGTGATCCTGAAAAGCTGTGCCGATAGAGTAAGCTTGCTGCACTAAATCCTCCTAGACCGAGCATAAAAGAACGTCTTCCACTTATTAAATATTTTTTTATTTATAGTTTATATTCATACGTATTATTGCGAGGAAAATAAACAGGTTGATTTTATAGAATATGCCTAGGATATTAGTACCTGCGATCTTGGTTCGGCTGAATCTTTAAATCTAAATAAACCCAAAGAAATATATAAAGATACTGGAGTATTTTGGTTAGAGCAAAATAATTTTAACAATCGTTGGGGTAGCCGCAATGTTTTTATGATCCATTTTTATCTTTGTTACACTAGAGACAAGTTCCCTTAAAAGCTGAAATTTTTTTAGTCAACAAACGCGATCGCGAAGCCCTAAAGGATTAGCGCCTGGAGGCGCGTCCGTGGGCTTTGCCCAATCGCCCTCATTTTTAAAGCAGATAGGTTATCTGCGATCCTTTTAAAAGATAAACTTACCTGTGATGCCGCTAAACAAGATCGACACTTAGTTAAAAATCGACAAAAGCGTGAAGCAAAAACTTTGGCTAACCTAAGCTGGAGGATTAAAGATATCTGCGATCGCCTCAAACTTGTCGCAGCTGAACCTGTTCCAGGCTGGGAGAATCTAGGGAATCGTTAAATTTGTTAATTATTAAACCTTCAATTGTCAGGCAGGGTGAGCAAAATACTTTTCAAAATAAACTTGGAATGAATAAAGCCGAATTTGCCCACCTTTGACAATTTCCCACCGCTAAAGACTATCTTAAATAATTAATCAGAGCCTGTAACCCTAAACGATAGCTGTCTATACCAAAACCACTGATTTGTCCTATTGCTACTGGCGCAATATATGAATGATGTCTAAACTCTTCTCTAGTGTAAATATTGCTCAAATGCACTTCAACAGTGGGTATTTTTACCCCTGCTAATGCATCTCTAATGGCAATACTAGTATGAGTGTAAGCACCCGCGTTAACTATAATTCCCTGATACTTGGTTCTGGCATTATGTATCGCATCAATCAACACACCTTCGTGGTTGGACTGCAAGCAGTCAAGAATCACCTGCAGCTTCTCACCATCCAACTTTAAGACTTGATCGATTTGACTTAGGGTTACCGAACCGTATATTTCGGGTTCTCTAAGTCCTAACAAGTTCAAGTTAGGACCATGCAAAACTAGTATGCTTATCTCAGACAAGATAAATTAAATAGCGAAGCTAAAATTACAATTAGTGGTAACGATGGCGCTGGCGATCGTCTACAGGAATTGGAATTGCTTCCTTTTCTGGCGCTGCTTCTGGTCCTAGCAAAACTTCAATTAGCTTTTGTGCGAGGTCTCTTAATTTGTCAAGTAGTTGTTCTATATAGTCCATCGGATTACGGCTCCTTAGGAAATCCTTAATTTTACTTATCTTAATTTTTTCAGCCTATCGGTCACTAAACATCAACCATCTTGTCTAAAGAAGGTAAATATTAGACCTTACTTATTAATATTACAACTTTTGTTGTAAATGTTCATTAATAAAAAGGCGTAATTTCAGAATTAATACCTACACTAGCATAAGCCGATCCTTTGAGCATATAGTCTCAGAGGAAAAAAAGCTATTCTTAATCTTTTTATAATAATTGTTGATTTTCCGGAAATATGCTTATCAAAGCTGAGTAACAAAAAAATATTTATCTCAACAAAATTAACAACAATATTTTCAATTTTCAAAATATAAGATTTATCGGCTGCCCATCTAAATTGACGTTAAGATTTATTGCTCAAAAACATTTAAAATCAAGCTTTCTAGCCACAGCATTAAGCTAGCGTTTACAAGTGACACAGCGATCTAGTTACCTTTATAATCAAACAACATCAGCCAACATTAGTCACTCGCATTTCGCCACCTAATTCTGAGACAATCAGAACAAAGTTTTTATTACCATACCGTTATTTTTTTGTCGGAACATCTAAACAGATTGCCTCAATTTAATTCAGGAGAAAAAACAGATGAAATTAGCCTATTGGATGTATGCTGGACCAGCACACATTGGTACTTTACGTATTGCCAGTTCTTTCAAAAATGTTCATGCCATTATGCATGCACCATTAGGAGACGACTATTTTAACGTCATGCGATCGATGTTAGAAAGAGAGCGAAACTTTACCCCCGTTACTGCCAGCATCGTAGATCGTAATGTTCTCGCTAGAGGTTCGCAAGAAAAAGTGGTAGACAATATCACCCGTAAAGATCGAGAAGAACATCCAGATTTAATTGTCTTGACTCCCACCTGTACCTCTAGTATTTTGCAGGAAGATCTACAAAACTTTGTTAGTCGCGCCTCAATGGATACTCAAGGAGACGTGATGTTGGCAGATGTCAATCATTATCGTTACAACGAACTACAGGCAGCCGATCGCACTTTGCATCAAATTGTTAAATATTACCTTGAGAAGGCAAGAAAAAAAGATCGGCTACCAACGGACAAAACCGAAAAGCCTTCGGTAAACATTCTGGGTATTTCTACACTAGGTTTCCATAATCAACATGACTGCACCGAACTAAAACGCTTAATGGCGGATTTGGGAATTGAAGTTAATGAAGTAATACCTGATGGTGCTTCGGTTCATAACCTAGAAAATTTACCCCGCGCTTGGTTTAATCTTGTTCCTTATCGTGAATTAGGCATGATGGCAGCAGAATACTTAGAATCTGAGTTTTCTATGCCTTACGTAGATATCTCGCCGATGGGAGTGGTAGAAACCGCTAGGTGCATTCGTAAAATTCAGCAGGTGCTTAATCACCAAGGTGCAGAAGTAGACTATGAGGATTTTATTAATAATCAAACTCTATATGTTTCCCAGGCTGCTTGGTTCTCTCGTTCGATTGACTGTCAAAACCTAACCGGTAAAAAAGCCGTCGTGTTTGGCGATAATACTCACGCAGCAGCGATGACCAAAATTCTCGCTAGAGAAATGGGTATTCATGTTGTTTTAGCTGGTACTTACTGTAAATATGATTCAGACTGGTTTAAAGAACAGGTAAGTGAGTATTGCGATCAAGTTTTGATTAGCGACGACAACGCCGAAATCGGGGATGCGATCGCACGTCACGAACCCTCAGCAATTTTTGGCACTCAGATGGAACGTCATGTGGGTAAACGTTTGGATATCCCTTGTGGTGTTATCGCTGCACCAATTCATATTCAGAATTTCCCCATTGGCTATAAGCCATTTGTCGGTTATGAAGGTACTAACCAAATTGCCGATCTGGTATATAATTCCTTTACTTTGGGGATGGAAGATCACCTATTAGAAATCTTTGGCGGACATGACACCAAAGAAGTCATTACCAAAGGGATCTCAGCCGACTCAGATCTTAACTGGAATCAAGAGGCTAAAGCAGAACTTGGCAAAATTCCTGGTTTTGTCCGGGGAAAAGTTAAGCGCAACACCGAAAAATTTGCTCGCGAGCGCAATTTATCGGAAATTACTTTGGAAGTAATGTACGCAGCTAAAGAATCTGTCGGTGCATAAGTCACAGATTACTCCGCCGCTTGCCCTAAAAGATATGCCCTAAAGCATATCCCTTGGCGACGCAAAGCGGTATGCTAAAGCATACCGCTTCGCATATACGCTCCGTCAAAATCACGATTGATTCCACATTCGATAGTCATTTAAAGCAAACTCTAGCTGAATCATTAAACGAGGAGAAGTAACTGGAGGCGAACCACGATGAAAACAAAACGGATCTTCAGCAAATCCAAATCCAGCTTGACCGCAAATATCGATAATATTATCTGAACCGTAATAATCAGCAATCTCTCGATCGGATTGACTCCTCAAAATATAATGCATTAACTTCCGTTGGTTATGGCTACCTGCAACACAACGATGAGAACCACTGAGTGAATCTACATCTGTAAGATAGAAAAAGAATTTTAAAGCGCGATAATCATCTAAATCGTAATGGAAAAGTATTAAAGGATTGCCTAGTTCTCCTTTCTGAGAATAGTCTTTTTCATTGCCAATAAAAGTCCAGGCTAATTGGCTGCGAACTAAAATTGGTTTATTTCCAAGATATTTAGCGGCGATCGCCTTTAATTTGGAGTCAGTCCCCAGTTTTTGTAACGCCGAACATTTTGAGTTTACATCTAAATAATTGCCAATTAATATATTGTGATTATATTTTTGAGCTGCTTGCTTTTTTTTAGCATATTTAAACTTTAATAGTGGATTACCATCAATATATATATCGGCAGAATAAGCAAATTCTAATATTTCTTGGACAACAGGTTGAGGTAATTGTAAACCTAGATAATAGCCATTTTTTTTAATAGATTTGACTGCCAAATCTATATCTAATTCATTAAATATTGAAGTGTCATTATTAACATCATATATTTTCGGATAATTAGTCTCTGTTAAAGATAAAGATTGGTCGCGATAGAAAAATGTACCTATAGTACGACCGAGCGCAAATCTAGCTACAATAAACATTAGTAGCCATCTATAATCACCTTTAACGATTTTTGAATACTGATAATACTTTTTAAAAGTAGCTTTGCTTTTAAACCACAAAGCTATAATGGAAAGCTCTTTATTTAGCTTGCCTATAATATCGGCTATATACATAGTTTAATTATATTTTTGAATATGTAGGTAACAGAATAGGCAGTGCAATCACAATTTTAATGATTATGATTTTTAATTTAGAGTAAATAATATTCCTGATAAAAGTAGATGTAAAGCAAAATAGCTATTTTAGTGTTATATATTACTTAATGAATTAAATTATTGAGCTTAATTAATATATATTTAATTGTGTTTAAATGCAAATACAGGTTTTTTTGCTTTAATTCTTTAATTTTTGCTAAATTATGTTGATTGGTCAGATTGATTTGATGTCACACTGTATCGATTGGCAAATTGGGTTTTGTTGAAACTAGCAGTTACGGGTTTTTTCAAGCAGGTTCTTTCTTAATGCACCTTGACAAACCCTAATAAAATAAAGAAAATTATAGATTGGGCATTGAATAACTTGCTCGGAGCGGGTTAAAGCGTTAAATGCCACAGTGAAGTTAGAAGAACGCAACTGACATTAGTTGATTTCTACTTTTGCTTGGCTACCCTTACGGCAATACTAAAAGAGATAAATTTTTTATGACTTACGCAATTGTTGAAGCAGGCGGAACACAAATTAGAGTTGAACCAGGTCGTTTTTACGACATTAACCTGTTGTCTGTAGATCCTGAATCTGACTACACCATAGACAAAGTTTTATTAGTGAACAATGAGGACGAAGTTACTGTGGGTCGTCCATTCATTGAGGGTGCTACTGTAGAAGGTACGGTCATGCGTCACCGACGAGGCAAAAAGGTCATTGTCTACAAAATGCAGCCCAAAAAGAAAACCCGTAAAAAGCGTGGCCATCGTCAGGAATTAACTCGCCTGATGATTAATTCAATCAGTATGAATGGTTCAGTCATTGCTGCGGCTGAGACTGAGACCGAGACTGAGACTGAGACTGAAGTAGAAATTTCTTCAGCTGAATAAAATAGAAATTAACCAGCAAAATCATAAAAGGAAAGTAATATGGCTCATAAGAAGGGAACGGGTAGTACTCGTAACGGTCGCGATTCTAATTCTAAGCGTTTAGGAGTAAAGCGTTATGGCGGTCAAGAAGTCACCGCAGGAAGCATTTTAGTTCGCCAAAGAGGTACTAGATATTATCCTGGTAATAACGTTGGTCGTGGTAACGATGACACTTTATATGCTTTGATACACGGCGAAGTAAAGTTTGAATATCGAACTAAAGGACAAAAGAAAGTAAGCGTTTATCCTGTTGCTGAAAGTGCGGCATAGATAGTTTGCCACGATTTTTGCCAAGATTAATTTAAAAGCGATCGCACTCATGTTTATGGGTGCTTTTTTATTGTCCAGTTAAACTAAATTGGAAAAGTTCAAAAATTTCAGGGGTTTGTTCATGTTTCAGCCAGAAGATAATTCCAATCCAAATCGCCCTCAAAATAGTGCTTCCGACCAGAATTTAGATAATATTGATGCCAATATATCAACTAAAAACGTTGCAGCACGTAAAAAACAGATTGAAAGCGTCTTTATTAAATTAATTGCGGTTGGTTTAACTGTAGGCACAGTTTTAGGAATAGGTGGGGTGTACTTACTCAATAAGCTAGGTTTGACCAAAAAACCCGATCAAATAGAACAAAAAAGAATAGAGCCAGAACAGCAAAAAGATCCTGTCGACCAAGTTTATCTATTTCCTTCCATGTCAAAATCTTTCAAAGCATGAGCAAGAAAAAACCTAATCTGAATTAATTGCTCGAACAGGATCAGTTTTATTATTTGGGATCGCTTCTTTAGAACGCCAAAGCGACCCAAACTTGGTATTTTGAACAAATAAGTCAAGAAACCGTAACAATAATCCAATTAGATGACCCAGCTGAGCTGGCAAATGTTATGAGTTGATAACTTTGGCTCGATTAAAACATAATAAAATCGTTGTTTAATGATTTTATCGATGATCTATCTCGATCCCCAAGGTGATTTTATTGCTATAACTGATTCAAGTGGTTAAGACCTTTCCCACGCAAACAAATAACAAATAATAATTTAATCTAGACGCAAATAAGGTTTAAAGACTCAACAAAGTATTCAACTGCTTTTTCGGTCTTATATATATGGCTGCCAGCAGCTAAACAACGTCTAAATAATCAGAGGCTGTAACGTTAATGGCAAAAGAACGTCCACCACTAGAAGAAATGACCTTACGGCAACTTAGAAAAGTTGCCAGCGAATATAAAGTATCCCGATATAGTCGAATGCGCAAAGCGCAACTGCTAACTTCTATCAAAGAAGCAATCAAAAAAACAGAACAATCAAGATTTTCTCAGAATCCATCAGATATGCAAGAGGAACAACAAGTGAAAAATACAAAATTTGAAGTCGGTCAAGAAGACGACCTGATGGAAACCCTTGCTTCGGTCGACCAAGATTTGGGAGAGCTTCCCGAGGGTTACGGAGAAAGTCGCATTATGTTGATGCCACGCGATCCCCAATGGGCTTATGCTTACTGGGATATTCCCAATAC
Source organism: Coleofasciculaceae cyanobacterium (assembly GCA_036703275.1). Lineage (NCBI taxonomy): Bacteria > Bacillati > Cyanobacteriota > Cyanophyceae > Coleofasciculales > Coleofasciculaceae > Coleofasciculaceae cyanobacterium. The sequence continues at coordinate 37,858 of DATNPK010000021.1, forward strand.
TCATAAAGAAGAATTGCGTCGTCAAGGAGGACAACAGCTAGCCCTGAGAATTTATGACGTAACCGACATTAATATTAATCATCAAGCTCCTCACAGTGTTCAGGAATATCTTTGTGACGAAATGGCAAGAGAATGGTATTTGCCGATTCCTGTAAGCGATCGCGATTATGTTGCTGACATTGGTTATCGCTGTGCCGATGGACGCTGGCTTGTGTTAGCTCGCTCTGCCTCTGTTAGCATTCCTCCTGTTTATCCCTCTGACTGGATTGAAGATGCTTTTATAACAGTCAACTGCGAAGAAGACCTCAAGGGTAAAACAGTTTATACTCTTGTCCCTCCTGCCAAAAAACAAGCAATGGGTACAGATGCAGCCAAAGGAAATCAGCTTTATGATACTGTCTTTGGCATGACCAAAACTACTGAATCGATGCGCATAGCTGGTTCGCTGTTTGGCTCAATGCAGCAGACTCCTGAGTCAGCGGTTAGTTCCTATGTATTTCCTTCTGGCGCAGGAATGTGGGCAGTGCCTACGGCTTCTGGTCAGAATATGTCTGGGGCTGGGTTTTCGGGGAGTCTTCCGACGGCGCGTCCCCGCAAGTTCTGGTTAGTTGCCGACGCTGAGTTGATTGTCTATGGTGCAACTGAGCCTGATGCTACTGTTACTATTGGCGATCGCGAAATTAAGCTAAATCCCGATGGAACATTCCGCTTTCAAATGTCTTTCCAAGATGGAGTAATTGATTATCCAATTAAAGCCGTAGCGATTGACGGTGAGCAAACTCGTTCGATTCACATGAACTTTGAACGTGAAACTCCGTCTCGTAACACTAATACGAAGGCAGAAGCGGTTGAAGAATGGTTTGCCTAAATTATTAAGCATCGATCCTCAAGTAAGCGCAGAAATTTACTTTTAATCAGAAATTAACAGCCGAGATGGTTACATCTTGGTTTTTTGCTGCTTATTTAGTTTAATATCGACCAAAAACCAGTAAATCCCTAGTTTTCTAAAAGAGCCTCAAGTAAAGAAGGAAAAGGCTAAAAGCTTTTTATATTAAGATTTTTCTGGTTACTTATTTCTAATTATGATGGTGCTATATGATCGAAAAGAATTAATTCTATACTAATTGTTAATGACCAAATCCGCTTCCCCCGCAGCAGCAGAGATTAGGGCAATATTTGATCGCATTGCTCCTGTATATGATCGCCTAAACGATCGCCTGAGTTTCGGACAGCATCGGATTTGGAAGCTAATGGCAGTAAAATGGAGTGAGGCTAAATCAGGAGATAATGCTCTTGATATTTGCTGTGGTAGCGGAGATTTGGCTTTATTGCTGGCTAAACAAATCGGTACTTCGGGCAGAGTTACGGGATTGGATTTTGCTCGTCAACAATTGGCGATCGCCAAACAACGACAAATGGCTAAGTGTCCTGCCGTGCCGATGGAGTGGCTCGAAGGAGATGCTTTAGCTTTGCCCTTTACCGATAATCAGTTTGACTGCGCTACGATGGGCTATGGATTGCGTAATGTAACTGACATTCCTCTGTGCTTAAAAGAGCTATTGCGCGTTCTCAAGCCAGGAGCTAAGGCGGCAATCCTTGATTTTCATCGTCCCTTACCTGGCTATATGCAAACCATTCAGCAATGGTATTTAGCTAATATCGTGGTGCCAACTGCCGAAGATCTGGGTATGAAAGAAGAGTATGCTTATATTAACCCCAGCATCGATCGATTTCCTACAGGTAGAGAACAAGTAAAACTTGCTCGAGCAGCAGATTTTAGTCAAGCTGTTCATTATCGGTTGATAGGAGGCATGATGGGTATATTAGTGTTAACTAAATAAAATAGAAGATAGAATTAATTTCTGCTATCTAATCTTTATTGTCGATTCAACATACTGCTTTGGCACTAGCGAATCTCTGGATATTTTTTGTTCCTCCCATAACTGGAAGCATCATTGGCTATTTCACGAATGACATAGCGATTAAGATGCTGTTTCGCCCCTACAGGGCTATTTATTTTGGCAAGCGCAAGCTCCCCTTTACTCCAGGCTTAATTCCCAGCAATCAAGAGCGTCTGGCTCAAAAAGTTTCCGATACAATTATGGGTTCATTGCTGACTCCTGGAGAAATACAAAAGTTAGCTCAAAGGCTTTTGGCAACTGAGCGGATCCAGGGAGCAATTCTCTGGCTGCTAAAATTGTCTTTAGATCAGGTTAAGTCAGATCGCGAGCAAAAAACAGCGAAGATTTTAGGCAATATTCTCCACGATTTATTTAGCCAATCTTTACCTCGATTATTAAAGGTACTGGCGAGAAAAGAAGATTTTCTGGAAGCTCAAATCAATCAAATTTTTGACCAAATTTTGTTAAATTTTCAGCTCAAGGATACCCAAGCCAAACAATTTTCCGATTGGCTATTAAGTTCAGTATTGCCTCCTGATACTATTCGCCGAGCTATGATTGATTTTTTAAGCGATCGCAATATTCAAATCATTGATGAGGGTTTTCGGGAAAAAACTAGCGGTACATATTGGGTAGTGGCTAATCTGTTTGGTTTACGCAACAGTCTCCTTCGATTACGCTCTTTTTGTCTTGATGAACCAGAGATTACCAACGCCAGATTGGAAGAATTGTCTTTCTCATTGCAAATCCGTAATCGGATTAAAAACTGGCTGACTAACCTTTCTTTGCAAAATCTCCCCGTCTCTACCGTCAGGCAACTGCGTAAGACTGTCAGAGAAGCAGTCCGTAACTATATTCGCCAAGAAGGAGGCGAAGTAATTGCTCGCTTAGGAGACTCCGTAGAATGGGAAAATTTGGCAACACTAATTCTCAAACGACTTCAAGCTTCACCAACAGTTAATGATTCGTTAGAGGTAATTAGCCAAGAGTTAGCTTTAGTTTTAGAACGTTACCTCGAACAAGATCTTGAAAAGCTAGTGGCTCAAGCTATACCGATTCTTTCGATTGATCGCGTCATTATCGATCGCGTTTCGGCTACTTCACCTGAAGAATTAGAAGCATCAGTCCAGGGTATTGTCCAAAACGAACTCCAGGCGATCGTTAATTTAGGCGGAATATTAGGTTTTATTATCGGATTATTGCAAACAGTTTTATTGTTGTTTAATTAGGTAGGGTAGTCGGATTGTCGATTTGTTCGATCATTACACCAACCTTATTGGCATTTTGAGTATCACCATTGCTGCGATAGAGTTTTAGAGCCTGATTAAAAGCGGCGATCGCCTCTTCCTCTCTATTTCTTGCTTGAAGAGCTATACCTAAATTGTAATACCCGACGGGGTTATTGGGGGCAATTTCGATGAGGCGACGAAAATCAACAATTGCTCTTGAGTAGTTTTGTTGGGCTAAATAAACTTTTCCCGATCCTTCCATAGCCAAGGCAGAATCAGGTTTAAGTCTTGTTGCCCATTGATATTCTGATAAGGCTCGCTCAAACTTTCCCTGTTGATACAAAATATTGCCGATTTGCAGATAAATAATGTGATTCTGAGGAGCAGTTTTTTTAGCCAACTCTAAAGTTTGTAGTCCTGCTGCAATGTCTCCACGATCTAATAAGGCTAAGGCTAACTGTAGCTTCAAATTAGGGTCATAAAACTGTTGTTCAGCTGCCGTTTGTAGTAAAGCGATCGCCTCTGGGTAGCGTTGTTGCTCAATTAGCAGACGAGAGGCAATTTTGTAGGCTTGTTCATTATTTGGGTCTAAAGTCAAAATGCGGTTGTACGCTTTAATTGCTCGCTCATATTCCTTGGCTCTTACTAGTACCACTCCTAGACCAAGGTAATTTTGCAAATTATCTGGTTCGAGTTTAATCGCTGTTTCATAAGCCTGAGCTGCTTTGAGATTTTCTCCCGCATTACCTAGACAAAAACCGAGAGCATAGTAAAGCTTAGGGTTTTCAGGAGTTAAATCGATAGCTTGCTGATAAGCTTTCGTTGCAGCAGCATAGTCTTTTCTCATAGTTTGGACATAGCCAATACCCGAAAAAATTTGTGCGTTTTCTCGATCTAGAGCTGCTGCTTGTTCATATGTTTCTAGAGCCTTATCATAATTTTTCTCTTCTACATATTGCTTTCCTAGCATCAGCAAATTATTAAGTTCTAGCTTGTTTACCTGAGCCATTAAATAAAAATTTGGTTTGGCTAAGATAGAACCCGAAGGTATAACTAGAGCAATCAGAGATAAAGAAGTGATGCTCAAAAGTTTAAATAACATGAATTATTGCAACAACTAGCTACTTAAGCGCGATCAATCATTAAATACGATCTATTGGAATGAATGAGCGAATTTTAACCTTTAATTTGGCATTTAAACTTTAGTTTGGCAAAAATTTATTTCTTGGAAGTACTTTTGATTAATTTAGTCTTTAGCATCAATGATTAAAGATTATTTTTTGCTTCTTGGGCAACCTGCTCAGATCGATCGTTTAGCAGCTTAGTAATAACTGTTGTTGCTTCCTCGCCTCCCAACCTACCGAGAGCCTGCACTAAGCGGTAGCGTATTTGCCAATCTTCATGATCGGCAAATGCAGTCAATAAAGGAATAGCGCGAGTATCGCCTAATTCACCCATAGAGCCGATCGCTGCCGTCTGCAAAAGATTGTTGTCAGAGTGTAGAGCTTCTTCTAACAAAGCAAAACCGCGAGGATCTCCTAGTTCACCTAAAGCGGCAATAATACTGAACTGAACTAGCCATTCTGAAGTAGTGTGATAAACATTAGCCAAATCTTCAAAAGCTTCAACCAACTTTAAACCACCAATCGCGTCTGCTGCTGCTGCTTGGACATCTGCTTCTGGATCGTTAAACAAGCGATCGCGCAGCATTTTTAAGGCAGTATCTTTATCAGTTGTTCCCAAGGTGTCTAGCTGACTAACGGCTGCATAGCGTACTCGAGTATTATCATCGGTAATCATCGGTTGAACCATGACAAAAGCGGTTTCTGGTTCAATTTGGCGCAATTGGTTTAACCCGCGAATACGTTCGCCAAAGTTGGCGGAATTTAGCAAATCTTTAACTGATTCTGGTGTAATACTCATGATTAAAACTTTTAAATTTAAACTGGTTTTAAATAAATCGGGTCAAAATAAAATGCCGAGCGAGTTGCCGAGCGTGGATTTCAATAACTTTAACAACAAGCTATCAATCTGCCATCATCCGAATTACATCGCCTTGAGTAATAATGCCAATTAGTTGGTCGCGATCGTCTAATACTGGAAGACGACGCACTTTCTTGTCGTGCATAATTCGAGCGGCTTCGCGAACCAACTGGCTTCCCTTTACCGTTACAGGGCGATCGTTCATGGCTTCCCCCACAGTTTGACCCAGGGCTTTATGTACTTCCTGATTATGTTTTGCTGGATTTTGTAAATAAATTACGCTGTCGAGAAACATGATATAAGGAGGCACATCCACCCCTGTAGCCTGCCAGGTAAGGTCGGTTTCTGAAATTACTCCTATCAACTCTCCTTGATTGTCTACTACCGGCAACCCGCTGATTTTGCGCTCTACTAAAATTTGAATCGCTTCTTGTAACGATGTTTCGGGAGATACTGTAATCGGATCAGCAGTCATAATCTCAGCGACGGTTTTGCTCATGGCAATTCTTTAATCGTATAGTTAGCTACCACTTTATGATTCTATCTAACCACAAAATTCTCGCCATAATTCACCAGCCAGCAATCTAATCGTCATCGATCATGAATTCTGTTTAAGCCTAACTCTCGGTAGCAAGTAGCGATCGCTAAAGGATATAGTAATTTATCTCAACAACTGTGTCGTAATCAGAGCAATATTTGGGATTTTTAAGCTTAAGAAAAATTTAAATGACTGAAAAAAAAGTTAATAATTTTTGCTCATAAACATTTAAATTAAAAAATAATAGACAGTCATCAATAATGACTGCCTACAATATTTATTTTATTATTTATTGAAGTTACAACCCGCTATATCGCGATTACTTATTTTCTGCTTTTTCATCTAAAGCTTGTGCTTGTTCTTGCTTTTCTTTTCCCTCTTCAACTCCTTTAGGATCGTCAGAATATTCCCCTAGGTTTTCTCTGATCTTACCTTCAATTCTTTCGCTTCTAGCTTCTGCTTTGAGCTTTAACTCTTCTGCTGTCTCTTTAATACCCATATTATTGTTTTATTATTAATTTACAAGAACACAATAACAGTTAAAGTTTTGTTTTTCTTCTATCTTATGGCTTATTTAGGTGATTATCAGCTTATATCTTAAGAGAGATAACCTTTATATATGGAAAATATCTAAAAAAATTTGCTCAACTATTATTAGAGGCAATAGGTCGTTCACCGTCAATATTAATAGTATCTACCACCTCGTATTTATTTTTCATGATGGGACGCTTTCCATCAGCTTCAAAAGTATCAACAACTTTTACTTGGCTATTATCTACAGGACGTTCTCCGTCAATGCTTAATGTACTGTCTGCATCTAAATTACTAGCTGTAACAGGACGTTCTCCATCAATATTAATATTGTCCACAATCTTTTGATTACCTTTGACAATAGGACGCTCTCCATCAACGTTCAAAGTATCAACAATTTCCAATTCACTATCATCTACGGGACGAGAATTATCAATATCTGGGTTTTGTGGAAAATCGTTATTTTTTGATTGGCGATCGCGCACTAAAAAGTCGGGGCTTTCAGCGATCGGGCGAATTCCATCCTCCTCAAAAGTTTCTGCTATTTCGAGGTCGGTGTTTTTGATGGGACGAATTCCATCATCTTTGAAAGTATTTTGTTGCGCTTCACTCATTGCTATATATGAAAACTATGATTAAATTTTGATAATGAGAAAGGCAATTAATGACCGATATCAAAACAATAATAAGTCAGAGTTACTAATTATTTAATCTGGTGCATCAATCGCCATTTATTAAAAAGCCTTTACGTAATTGCTATTTATTTATTCAAAGAAATTCTTAACCGAATCAATAATATTTTCCGATTTTTCTTCAGCAGCGTTTTTGGCATCATCTAATTTGTTTTTGGCTGTACCTATATTTTGTTTTGCCTCACCTTTAGCCTGCTCGATTCCGCCTTTTGCTTCCTCTGATGTGTCTCCTGTCGTATCACCGAGGTTGCGTCTAAAACTACCTATACCTTTTTGGGCTGTACCTTCTGCTTGATCTGCTACCCCAGATGTAGCAATAACAGAAGGTATTTGGATAGTTTCTGCATTAGCTGTCAAATCCGTAGCTATAGCAAAACCAGACCATAAAAAAAGAGATAAAGCGATCGCGCTAACCGCAGTGGTCAATTTACCTGCGTAAGCTTTTAGTCTGCCAATCAATAGCTGTGAACTAAACATATTTATTTTTTGTTAATTTCTCTACAGTTGCCATATTATTAAAACTTTCTTTCATCTCTATCTTTCTAGAGTTAGATATTCTGACACTAAAAAAAAGCCTGGCAGCTTTTCACGCTTAATTTGGGCAAAATATGCCATGAACTATCCTTCACAACTGGAAGATGAAAATAGAATAATTTAAGAATTTACGCTTTCGCAACAGCTAAGAAAATGCAGGAGTTTCTCAAAACTTGGGAAAATGTTGAACTAAAAAAAGCGTGATCGAGCAGCGATCGCGCCAAAAATAATTAAGATTTCGAGTAAAAGGGTGTTGCCACAGCACCCTAAAGCTAATTACTCTTCTTCTACTACCTGACGGATACGCTGTTCGAGACGGTCTAGATCTAAACCACCCTCATCACGATTGATACGGCGAACAGTACCATTAACTTGAGCTAAATCGCTGAGTAAATCCTGAAGAATTTCTTGCTGCTGTCGAGACTGAGTAACTTCTTTTGGTTCTTGGACAATATCGCGCACAATAGTTGCCTCGGAACGAGATGCTACTATGGGAGAAACTTCACCTTCAAGATAAACAAAAGTCCTTCTTCCTGAACCTCTTTCTTCTTCGATCGGAACTAAAGCAGTAACGCGATCGCTACGAACGTATTTACCAAAACCAAGAGGAACTAATACCGATGATTGTATCTTCATGTGGTCGTCAAAAATAAAAATATAAGCTGGTTTGATTTGCTGCGTTATTACTATTTTAGAAAACCCAAACCTTATAGTATATCTAGTTCTTACTCATTTATCATCGAGGTTTCCACCCTGTCCTTAAATCAGATTTTTTGCTAGTTTTATAACCTATAGACAGTAGATCGCTACAGTTTTTTTCTCCAGCCTTTCATTTATATCTTAAGACTTATTGACTTATTATTTAGCTTCATTTGAGTCACAAACAGATGATATATGCTTTGGTTTTGCCATAATTAAGCAATTATCTAATACCTTAGTCGGATACAAAAAAAAAATATTTATCGAAGATAGTAAACAAAACTATTTATCGTTCATCTGTAATTCAAAAGTTCAGTTGTGAACGAGGAATACTTTAATGTTTAATGCTTAATATTTAATGAAAGAAGTAGCCGTAGCTAAGATAAACGACCTGGAAAATGGTCAAATGCAGCAAATAGCTGTAGAAGACTCGCAAATATTACTATCTAAAATTGAAAATAAATTTTATGCCACAGGGGCATTTTGTAGCCACTATGGCGCACCACTAGCAAAAGGGGTGTTATGCGGTAAAAGAATTGTTTGTCCTTGGCATAATGCCTGTTTTAATGCGATCGCAGGACAGCAAGAAGAACCTCCAGGTTTAGATTCTCTAGCTCATTTTCCTGTCCGAGTGGAAGGAGAACAGGTATTGATCGGGCTGCCGGAAGAAATTTCTCAGCATCGTACTTTGGAGATGGCGAGACATGAACCTAGTGCAGACCATCGCACCTTCGTCGTTTTAGGTGCAGGCGCAGCAGGTACAGCAGCAGTTGAGCAGCTTCGCCAGCAAGGGTTTCAAGGTAAAATAATTTTGGTTAGTGCCGAAGCAAAGCTGCCTTATGACCGTACTAAGTTAAGTAAGGGTTATCTTCAGGGTCAAGCAAAACCAGAGACGTTACCTTTACGAAGCTGCGAATTCTATGACCAGCACGCTATTGAATTGCTTTTTGGTCAAGCCGTAATCAAAGCAGATGCCTTAAATAAAACCATTACTTTTGAAGATAATTCAAGTTTCAAATTTGATTCGCTGTTATTAGCCACGGGAGGAATAGCTAGAAAGCTAGATGTTCCTGGGTCAGATTTAGCCAATATTTATACGATACGACAGCCAGAAGACGTTAATTCAATTTTGGAGACGGTAAAAGGCGCGAAAAAAGCTGTGGTAGTTGGTTCTAGCTTTATCGGCATGGAAGCAGCAGCTAGCTTAATTCAGCAGGGGTTGGAAGTTACAGTAGTTTCTCCCAGCGATGTTCCGTTTAAAAAGATTTTAGGCGACAAACTAGGAAAGATGTTTCAGCAAATTCATCAATCACAGGGCGTTACTTTTAAATTGAAAACTAAAGTCAGCGAATTTACTGGAGAGAATAAAGTTGAGTCTGCTGTTCTAGAAAATGGCGAAAAAGTGGCTACCGATTTAGTAATTTTGGGTATTGGCGTTGAACCAAACACCAGTTATTTAGCAGGAGTAGAACTCAACGACAAAGATAATAGTATTTCCGTCAACGAATATCTACAAACTAAAATTCAAGATATCTATGCAGCAGGAGATATTGCTAAATTTCCTTATGCACCTATGGAAAAGTCTACTCGCATCGAACACTGGCGTTTAGCAGCACAGCATGGACGTATAGCAGCAGTTAATATGCTAGGAAAAAATAAACTGCAAGAAGTTGTCAAGATTGTGCCTTTCTTTTGGTCTGGTCAATACGATCTTAAATTGCGCTATGTGGGACACGCGGAAGAGTGGGACGATCTGAAAATAGACGGAGATCTAGAACAGCCAAAATTTCTCGCCTACTATCTTAAAAATGATCGAGTTATGGCTGTGGCGGGATTAAATCGTGATCGCGATATTGCAGCAATATCAGAATTGATGCGTCTCCAAAAAATGCCCAGTGCCGCAGCAGTCAAAGATACTGAAATTAATTGGCTTGACATGATTTAATTAGTGAACAGTTTTTAGCATAAAGCAGCAAAGACTTGAATAATTAATCCGCTTAGGTAGGATCGAGATAACCAGTAAATTGCAATCAAATATGAATCATTACGACGTAATCATTATCGGTGCTGGTGCAGGTGGCGGAACTGTGGCATATTCCCTCGCCCCAACAGGTAAACGAATTTTAATTATAGAAAGAGGCGGATATTTGCCTAAAGAAGACGATAATTGGAATCCTGAGGCGATTTTTCAGGGTCGAAAATATCAGGTAGAAGAGAAATGGTTAGACCATGACAACAATAGTTTTAGACCCCAGGCTTTTTATAACGTCGGCGGTAATACGAAAGTTTATGGCGCAGCCTTACAAAGAATGCGTGCGGAAGATTTTGGGGAATTAAAACATCAATCAGGTGTTTCTCCTGCTTGGGAACTAAGCTATCAAGATATGGAATCCTATTACACTCGCGCCGAAAGCATCTTTAAAATCCACGGACAAAAAGGCGAAGACATTACCGAACCGCCGATGTCAGCAGAATATCCTTTCCCTGCTTTGCCCCATGAACCCAGGATGCAGGAAGTCGCTGACGAATTGGAACAGTTAGGCTTGCATCCGCACCATTTAACCCTGGCGCTTGATCGCAATACAGAAGATCCTGAAAATAGCAACTGTATTCGCTGTGCTACCTGCGATCCTTATCCTTGCAAAATTGATGCTAAGTTAGACGCTCAAATCGCTTGTATTGACCCCGCCACAAAATACGACAACGTAGAAATTAAAATCAATACTTTAGTCACAAAGCTAATCACTGATGATAGTGGTAAGCGGCTTTTAGCGGTCGAGGTAGAAGTAGACGGCAACAGAGAACAATATAGCGGTGATATTTTTGTCCTTTCTTGTGGTTCGATTAATTCCGCTGCACTACTTTTAAGGTCCAAGAGTGAACAGCATCCTGATGGTTTGGCAAACTCCTCTGGTATGGTAGGACGCAACCTCATGCTACACAACCATTCTTCCATAGTGGCGATCGCCGATAAGCCCAATCCAGTCAAGTTTCAAAAAACCCTTGGCTTTAATGACTTCTATTTTGGCAGCCCCGATCACAACTATCCTTTAGGACAAGTTCAAATGACGGGTAAGTCTACATGGAATCGATTGGCTCTATTTTCTCCTGGCTCTATACCTCAGTCTACCTTAGAATTCATGGCAGACCATGCTGTGGACTGGTGGTTAACAAGTGAAGATTTACCAGATCCCAACAACCGCGTCACTGTAACCGATGAAGGTAAAATTAAAGTTGATTTTACCCGCAATAACCTTAAAGCTCACCAGGATTTTGTCGATATGTGGCAGAGTTATCTTCGCCGAGTTGATTTTTTCCTCTTTATGGTGACGACTGTGCCTCTTTCTGCCGTATGGCATCAGGTGGGTACCTGTAAGTTTGGTTCAGATCCTCAAACTACTGTTCTTGACCTCAACTGTCGTACTCATGATGTCGATAATTTATATGTCGTAGATGGTAGCTTTTTTCCTTCTATGGGTGCAGTAAATCCTACTTTAACGATCATAGCTAATGCTTTGCGTGTCTGCGATCATCTCAAAGACAGCATAGAATAAACAGGCGTTGCTGAATTGTCATGTTCTAGCTGAAAGTAAAAAGATTTTGAAACTTTTTTCTTAAGGAAAAATCAAAGTGTTGGTAGCTGATGAATGTCAGCTATCAGCTTTAGCTATAAAGTTTACTCTGCTCAGTTGAGCGATCGCTTTAGTTGATTATCGATAAAATACTGAAACTTGCGAATATCTAAAGGTTGTTCGGTTTCAAAAAATAGAGAAGTAAAACCATCCTCGTTTAAATGATCCCAGTTGTGGTGATGACCATGATGATGAGACAAGTCATGATGATCATGACTTGTCTCTTCTTGAAAGTATCGGTCTGATTTAAACAAACCTACACTTAAAATCAAAGGAAGAGAAACTTCCCCTTTTACTGTGCGCATAATCTTAGCGTCGGAACGATGTTGGCAAATTTGGTCTTCAATGCGATCGACTACCTCTAATTCGGCTAAATCAGTTTTGTTGAGTAAAATAATTAAAGTAGTTTTACCGCTGCCCAAAAACCCTGTAAAGATAGTAACGGGAGTGCTTTATGTTGATGTGTCCATTAATTCCAAAAAAATAACTGAATCGATTCGTAATTTTGATAATGATTATCGGTATAATAAATTTTGTCAACCAAACTGCTTCTCTCGATCATGCTAGAGACTTCCCAGCAAGAATTACCCGTCACCATCATCACAGGGTTTCTCGGTAGTGGTAAAACCACCTTACTCAATCAAATTCTGCAAAATAACCACAACTCAAAAGTCGCAGTATTAGTTAATGAGTTTGGCGATATCAATATCGATTCTCAACTTTTGGTTTCCTATGATGATGACATGGTGGAGTTAAGCAATGGTTGTATTTGCTGCACCATTAATGAAGGGTTGGTAAAAGCAGTACAAAGGATATTAGCCAAAGAAGAAAAAGTAGATCGTCTGATTATTGAAACTACTGGTGTAGCCGACCCTTTACCGATTATTTTGACTTTTGTTGGTTCGGATTTTCGCGATTTCACTCGCCTCGATTCAGTTATTACCGTAGTTGACGCAGAAACCTTTACCCCAGAACATTTTGATAGCGAAGCAGCTTTTAAACAGATTACTTTTGCCGATATTCTGTTATTGAATAAAACAGATTTAATTGACGAGGGACAATTACGAGGATTAGAAACCTATATTGCATCTATCAAAAAGAGTCCCAGGATTATTCATACGAACTATGCTCAAGTTCCTTTACCGTTAATCTTAGATGTCGGTTTAACTGCAATAGATAGTTACGTTCAGGAAAAACAACACCACGAACATCATGATCACCATCATCATTCTCCTCATTTAGAAGCCGATAGTTTCGTTTCCATGTCATTTCAAAGCGATAAACCCTTTGATGTCTATAAATTTCAAAAGTTTTTAACCGAACAACTTCCCCTAGAAGTATTTCGCGCCAAAGGAATTATTTGGTTTGCAGGCAGTGAATTACGCCACATCTTCCAACTATGTGGACAACGTAGTGATCTCAAGTCTGACCGTTGGTCTACTCCTCCTGCTAACCAGTTAGTCTTTATCGGTCGTCATTTAGATATTGATAAACTGCGCCAACAGCTAAATGACTGTTTGGCTACTTCTGTTACTGTTTAATTTAACTTAATTCAAATTCATGACCTTAGCTAAGTCCGAAGCAAATCAAATTAATAACATTAATCATAAATTACCTCAACTAACTACTACACAACAGCCTCATGTCTTCGAAGCAGAAATGCGTCAAGCGGTTAGAACTTTACTATTAGGATTGGGAGAAGACCCAGATCGACAAGGAATTAAGAGACACTCCTAAAAGAGTGGTTAAAGCCTTAAAATTCTTGACTTTTGGTTATCACCAGTCCTTAGATGAACTCCTCAATGGGGCAGTATTTCACGAAACTGCCGATGAAATGGTCTTGGTTAGGGATATCGACCTGTTTAGCTCCTGTTAACATCATATTTTACCCATTCTTGGTCGCGCTCATGTGGCATATATTCCCGACGGTAAAGTCATTGGACTATCTAAAATTGCCCGTATTTGTGAAATGTACGGACGGCGTTTGCAGGTACAGGAAAGATTAACCGCCCAAATCGCCGACGCACTTCAAGGATTATTACAACCCAAAGGTGTGGCGGTAGTAGTCGAAGCAACCCATATGTGTATGGTAATGCGAGGAGTGCAAAAACCAGGTTCTTGGACTTTTACCAGTGCCGTACGGGGTGTATTTGCTGATGATGCGAAAACCCGCCAGGAGTTTATGAGTTTGATTCGTCATAATCCTGCTTTTACCGCCTTAGAAAGAATCTTATCCAGTGATGCAGATGTGCTGTTTTGTGGACATACTCATGTTCCCTATGTTCGCACCCTAGATTCGGGACAATTGCATATTTTAGTTAATCAGCCTAATAAAGATGAACGACCAGCAATCAGTTTTAATAGCCCTGTTAAGCGAATTATCAATGTCGGTTCGGTAGGCGAACCCCGTCATGGTCGTCCTAATGCTACTTATGTGGTTTATGACACCGAGATAGAAGCAGCAAGTTTACGAGAAGTGGAGTATGACTATCAAAAAACCTGTGCTGCAATTTTAGATGCTGGTTTACCGCCTATTTTTGCTTGGCGTTTGGCTAGAGGACTAGAATTTGCTGAAAAAGCAGATGATCCGACTCATGTTTGTGAGAGATAAGACAGTTGCCAGAATTAATATCGAATACAGAGTTAATGTTATGTGTTTCTAATCATTATTGTATGGGTTAAAGATTCTGCCAATTTGGTAAGTCCTAATCTTTGATATAGTCTTTTTAGCTGGATTCCCTTTAAGAACTTTAAGTCATAACTTTTTATTGTTTGCTTGTGCTTCTTGAATAACTGACTTGATTAAACTTGTTCCAATTCCTTGTTGCTGAAAATCTTTGGTAATCTGGATTTCTCCTAAATAAATTTCGGTTTCTGATGAGACAACTTTCATAAAACCAACAAGTCTATTATTTATTTCAATTACTTGATATTCATGAGGAATAAAGCGATCGCACCTTACTTAAAAACCACTAAATGCAGACAAGCGATCGCTCTTTTAAACTAATCTTCATCTCCAATATCATCTTCAGTAAGTAAAGCTTGAGAAGTATGACGAACAAAAAGAATATATACAATATCTTCACCAATTGTGAATAAAACTCTATATCTATTTCTTGATTTACCATAAAGCACTTGTCTTACTTCTTCAGAAAACACCTCACTTTCTGTAGCTAAAGAACAACGTCGGGGTTTTTCTTGTAAAGAAGCGATCGCATTCATCAATCCTTTAAACCATTTATCTGCATAGGTAGGATTGCGTTTTTTCAACCACAGATAAGCAGTTTCGATTTGTAATTCTGCGGATTTCGCGCTCTTAACTTGAAATGCCGTGTTTGTACTGCATTTCTTGCATAAATTCAGCTAGAGGGGGAGTTTCTCCTGATTCTATATCTGCTAATCCTTGTTTAATACCTGCGATTGCTTCCAGTTTCTCAATTTTTTCTAAAAGCTGCTGATATGATTTAGCATCTTGCACTACCACTTCAGCTTTGCCATTCACCGTTAAAACTATGGGTTCTCCCGTTTGCTTCAATTGGGCGATCGCACTAGAAGTATTGCGTTTGAAGTTGGAAAGAGATTGAATATCCCTACTAATATCGAGCATAAAATTAAATAAGCATTAAATTTGATGTCGATTTAATTTTATCTCATCTGGCAATCGTGGCAAAAATATTACCAAACTCTAATGTTATTTATAGATATAATGATTATCATTCTTAAAAATACGCAAATCAATGTGGGCAATTTTAAGCCGAATTGAAGGAAATATTGCAGCTTACGAAGCAGTATTGGCAGATATCAAACGCCAGCGCGTTGAGGTGGAGGAATTATATATTTTAGAGGATCTCATCGCAGCTAACCCAGATAGCGAAAAAGTAATTAAACGAATTAAAAACCCTTTACCTGGAGAATTAGAACCCCAAGTAGGCGTCGGCTGGTGGGAAGAACAGTGCTTTGCTTTACATGGCATGGGTTCGACAGCAGAACCAACAGAATTGATCGCTCGCTTTGGCAAAGAAACAGCTAAACTACTTTGGGATTCGGTATCGCGCGAAACCGTACAGTGGGTACGCAATTGTCACTTTGGTTTTTTTGAATTGGATTGTTTGTTAATTCACGGTAGCACTGTGAGTGTCGGTGATGAATTAAGTCCTGAAACTCAACCCTGGCAGATGTTAGACCGCCTGCAAAGAGTACAGGCAAATCATCTCTTTTGTGGTCGTTCGGGTCAAGCATTTGAATATCAACTACAGGGAGGTTCGGTTGATAGTTCGGTGATGACTTTAGAGCGTCAGCAACCCGTTCAAACTATTACTGCTCCTCAAAGAAGAGTGATCGGTGTGGGAAATGTAGGAAGAGAGTTAGGCAAGGCTACTTATACTCTTTATAATCCGTATAGCGAAATCGTCTTTGGCAAGGCACTGGGTGAACGCCTGGAGTTTAAAACGGTTTTTTATGGCAATAAAAAGGGATAGTGTTACTCAACAAAATAGTTAGTCCAATGTCAAGTAATACTTTACAAAATAAGCAAGGCGATCGCCAGCCGATTAATTTAACAGTAAAAAAATTCTGCTACTCAATTTGAGGCAAGTCGTAAAACAACCTATATTTCTGACGAGACAGCTTCTGGTTTTTCATCAGACTTTGGGTTTAATTGTTTCGTGTTGGCAACAGCCTTTTTGGTTGAGTTTTGGGTTTGGGCTGACGTTGCTGTTTCGATAACGATTGGGGGAGTTTCTCTGTTAAAGATTAATTTTTCTCCCACGCAATCGACAACAATTTTATCCCCTGCGGTGAACGTATTATCTAAAATCATCGTAGCAATGGGATTTTGAAGTTCGCGTCTAATTGCCCGTTTGAGCGGACGCGCACCATAAGCAGGATCATAGCCGATGGTGACAATGCGATCTTGAGCTGCGGGAGAAAGTTCAATCGCAATTTTTTGTTCACTTAAGAGACGTTGAATATTTTGAATTTGAATAGCAACAATCTCTTTTAATTCTTCTTTTTTCAAGCCATGGAAGATAATTAGATCGTCAATACGGTTGAGAAATTCAGGGCGGAAATGACTTCGCAGAGCCTTGTTTACCTGCTTATAAATTTCTTCGTAATCTTGCTCTTCTCCCTTAACGTTGAGAATATTTTCACTACCAATATTGCTAGTCATTACAATAATAGCGTTGCGGAAGTCTACTACCCGCCCTTGAGAGTCAGTAATTCTGCCATCATCAAGCACCTGAAGCAAAATATTAAACACATCCTTGTGGGCTTTTTCTACTTCATCCAATAACACCACGCAGTATGGACGACGGCGCACTGCTTCAGTTAACTGTCCTCCTTCCTCAAAGCCAATATACCCTGGAGGCGCACCCACCAAACGAGATACGGCGTGTTTCTCCATGTATTCGGACATATCAATCCGTACCATCGCATCTTCACTATCAAAGAGAAAAGCTGCTAAAGCTCTGGCTAACTCAGTTTTACCAACCCCCGTAGGTCCCATAAATAAAAATGAACCGATAGGTCTACCAGGATCGCTCATTCCTGCTCTTGCCATACGTATAGCTGCTGCTACTGCTGCCACAGGCTCTTGTTGTCCGATAATTCTTTGATGGAGGTGTCCTTCTAGTTGAAGTAGCTTTTGTCTTTCAGATTCTAGTAGACGATTAATTGGTACTCCTGTCCAGTTAGCCACAATTTCGGCGATATCAGATTCAGTTACTTGTTCTCTCAGCAGAGTTGTTTCCTCAGATTGAAGATCGATTAGTTTGGCTTCTTTGGTTTCCAAACTTCTCTGCAAAGTTTCCAGCTTGCCATATTTTAACTGTGCCGCTTTTTCATGGTCGAAAGCTCGTTCAGCTTGATCTAATTGGAGTCGTGCTTTTTCTTCTTCTTCTTTGAGAGCGTTGATTTCGTCTAATAAGCTTTTTTCTGATTGCCATTGAGCAGACAGTCCTTCCTGTTTACCTTTTAAAGTTTCAATTTCTGCTTTAATCTTGCTCAATCTTTCTTTGGCAGCCCGATCTCTGGTCAGGATTCCTGGGCGTTGACTTTCTCCAGTCAAAGAGACTTTTTCCATCTCTAGCTGCATAATACGGCGATCAATATCTTCTAATTCGCTCGGTTTAGAAGTAATCTCCATTTTTAATTTAGCGGCTGCTTCGTCGATCAAATCGATCGCTTTATCAGGTAAAAAGCGCTCGGTAATGTAGCGTTGAGACAGGGTTGCTGCCGCTACTAGTGCCGAGTCAGTAATAGTTACGCCATGATGCACCTCGTATCTTTCTTTGAGTCCACGTAAAATAGAAATAGTATCTTCTACGGTAGGTTGCTTAACGTAGACCTGCTGGAAACGTCTTTCTAGGGCTGGGTCTTTTTCAATATTTTTGCGATATTCATCAAGAGTTGTCGCGCCGATACAGCGCAATTCTCCGCGGGCTAGCATTGGCTTGAGTAAGTTGCCCGCGTCCATCGAACCAGAGCCTTCTTTTGCTCCTGCACCGACAACGGTATGGACTTCATCAATAAATAAAACTATTTGTCCGCTAGATTCAGTTACTTCTTTTAAAACCGCCCGTAAACGTTCTTCAAATTCTCCCCGGTATTTTGCCCCTGCAATTAGGCTACCCATATCCAGAGAAATCAACTGACGGTTTTTCAGAGATTCAGGCACATCGCCATTGACAATGCGTTGCGCTAATCCTTCGGCGATCGCAGTTTTGCCAACTCCAGGCTCACCTATCAACACAGGATTGTTTTTGGAACGACGAGACAGCACCTGAATTACTCGACGGATCTCTTCATCGCGACCGATTACGGGGTCTAATTTACCTGCCTTTGCCTGTTCGGTCAGATCTCGCCCATACTTTTCTAATGCCTGATACTGTTCTTCTTGGTTCTGTTTAGTTACTTTCTGTGAACCTCGGATTGACCTGATTGCTTTTTCTAAATCCTGTGGGTCAACATTAAAGCTACGAAGAGATTTCTTGCCAATACGGGCATCCTCGGCAAACCCCATCAGAATATGTTCGATGGAGATAAAGTTATCTTCCCAACTTGAGCGACAGTCCTCCGCACGGTCTAACATACGGTCTAAGCTAGGTCCTAAATATAGTTGAGAAGAACCAATTCTGGGCTGACGTTTAGTAAACATCTCTAGCTGCTGCTTGAGGCGTAGAGAATCAATATTGGCTTTATCTAAAATAGCTAGTGCTAAACCTTCCTGTTCTAAGGCTGCTAAGATTAAATGCTCTACCTCTAAGTTCTGATTCTGAAATAGTTTGGCAACTTCTTGAGATTTAACGATCGCATCCCAGGCTTGTTCAGTAAACTTACTTTGGTCGGTAGGCTGCATATTTTAGCTAAGTTAAGTTGGTTAAATTTGACAATTGATGATGCCCAGTATAGCAAGGCTTCAACTATTAACATCCAAGTCTAAAATTACCTATTCCAAGGCTTGAATATAATATTAGTCTTAATAATAATTTTAGTATCATCTACCGATTAAATACCATGAGTTCAAAGATTGCAGCCATCATATTCCCAACAATGTTTGCCTAACCGCTAAAGCTAGATTATTTTTTCTTGGCTTTCCAAGTACCACCATAACGATAATCAGGATTATCTTGGCTAACTTGTTGCCAACAGTCGGGACATACTAACATCCAGTCACCTTTTTGTTGATCTTTTATACGATAGCGAATATCGACTAAATTGCTACAGCGAGCGCATGGTTTAGATTTTAGTTTAGCCATTATATTAGAATCAAAAACCAGAACATAAAATAACCTTCTTTCTAGCGCGATCGCCTTAATTTTTCCCAGTAACTTTTGTAACTCAGTATACTGTCGTTCGATGTCAGCTTTCAAGGAGGTTATATTCTTTTGTATTTTATAAAAGTCTACTAATTTTTCAATACTCATGCGGTAGGTTTCCGTTGCGTCGTTAGGAGAGTCCAATACTCGATCTAATTTCTCAAACAATAATCGAGCATTTCGTAATATCCGTTCAATTTCTGTATCAGTATAAGCCAGCATTAGCCTTTTAAATCTATAGCTATGGGAGGCGAGAGTATCAGAATATAATGTCATAAGTAGCCTCTTGCACTAAATAAATTTTAATCTTCTTCAATTATCTGCTCAATTGTATAGGGGCAGTTTTCAGGAAAGCGATCGCTCAATTCTGTTTTGTACTCAACAATTTTCCTGCTTTGTTTGTAGATAAGCTGAAGATTTTCTGTTAAATATTTTCTATAGTTTGTTGTGAGTCTGTCTTGTAATTCACTTTGAAAACTTACTACTTCAGCTCGCCAATGGTTGCGAGTTTGTGCTTGTTCATGCCAATAATCAATTAGTAAGCGATGAACAATAATTTGACGGCAAAAACTTTTACAAGCGTTTCTTTGCTCTCTACCCAAATCTTCTAACTCTTCTACAATATTGTCTAGATCTAGCTGATCAAACTTATGTAATCGCAAATATTTAACTTGTTTGTCAAGCCAAACATCCCATTCTTCTTGTTTTGTAGTTTTTTCAATCATTTTATGACTTTCAAATTATTTATTTGTTCGACAACTCCCGATTGATAATCACGAATAACTAGAACCATCAAATATTTGCACTCTTAGTACTGCGGCTATAAAACTATGTTTTAGCCGTAGAGGAATCGTGCGCCTCCAATTATGTTTTTACAAATTAAATTAGTAGAACGTTTTACTAGCTTGACTTTGTTAGCCACATATTTACCTAATCTCTTCCAGTTAACATCTGATACCGAAATACTTTTACCTGTATATCCAGAGCAATAGCCTAATTTGTCTTTATATCTGACTAAATCACCTTTGCGGATATCAAAAGGAGTAGTACTGCCACCATATTTACGTCTTTGTCCACCCTTTGCTGGCACTAATAGATGAAGCTGTCTTCTAGATATTGGTGGACGACGAATAACGAAGAAGGGACAAGGTGTAATTCTTACTCGTCCCTGCCAGCAATGACCTCTACCTTGAGAATTCTCAAAAGGTAAGTAATCTTTAAATACCGAAGATGCTAACACCAGGCTGTCAAGACTGTGGGTTTCTGGAACTGCATCGCCCTTAGAGTGTTTTTGTTTGGGTAAGCCGAAATGTTCTCTTAGCTTTGCTGTTTGCCAACCAAATTTAGTTGTAACAGGCGCAATTTTAGATAGCTGCTTAATTGCCCACTTTTGCCCCACTTGGACTGGCGAGAAAGAACACCTTTTCTTTGTCTTGGCTTTAACATACTCAAAAACTATTTTAGTTATTGGATAAATTTTAGCTAGCTCAGAAATAACTCGAATTTCCCAAAGACGATTGCTCTTTACAGATGGGACGACTTTCTTTTGTCTGCGGTTATTAAATCGGCATTGACGATGAGCGCGAAATTTAAAAGGTATAGAGCGATCGATTCTCCTGCCTCTCCTACTACGGCGCATCATTCGACGTTGTTCCATTCGTTTTTTGACAGTTTCAAAAGGTAAAAATAAATGAGCAGTAAACAGAGTAAACCTACTGCTTTGTACACCTACTGCCGCATACTTTTTTCCAGGATCTAATCCTGCTGCTATTAGTTGAGTCTTTCTGTTCTCAGGCTCAAAAGTTAATTGAA
This sequence comes from Coleofasciculaceae cyanobacterium, assembly GCA_036703275.1. NCBI lineage: Bacteria > Bacillati > Cyanobacteriota > Cyanophyceae > Coleofasciculales > Coleofasciculaceae > Coleofasciculaceae cyanobacterium. Next base: position 59,226 of record DATNPK010000021.1, read on the forward strand.
TATAATAAACTCCAAGCTGGTTAAATAACCCTACTGCTTTGCCGTCACGCACTAATCTCCGAGCTTTAGAAGGACGGGTAGGCATAAGCGGGACATTGTTTTTATCTACTACTGGTACTCGTTCTTGTTTCATTTAAGATAATTCTCCGTAGAGTTTTTGTTCCTTCGACCAACTTAATCAGGATGTCTTGCCGTTACGCCCGACTGAATCCAACAGTCTTAGAGAGGTACGAGTTAGGAAAACGCTCGTACGTCCGTTCCAGATTAAGTCTCATGGTCTAGTCAATTCTCAGACAAATTGGATTTTGTCACAGCACGCGACCATATCCCAAAGGATTGGTCGTAGTTATTGACATCTAATGGTATCAATAGTCATTTTTTGGATAGCATTTAACTAATTATTTCTTTTCTTGATCGACAATCTACCTATTAGTTTATCGGCGCGAACAAACATTGTTTATTTATGGCGATCGCCTTTTTAGGCTCGATTAATAATCAACTCAAGTTAAAATAAGCGATACAGTTCTTTTTATTAATTAATTTTAGGTAACTATCAATGAATCTTGTTCTATCTCAATTTGGTTCGCAGATGTCTCAGTTAACGGGAGTTAGAGCAATTATGAAAGACATTATTGAAACCCTGAGAAATAGTGCAGGAAGAGAATTTATCAATCTTAGCGCAGGTAATCCAGTTATTTTGCCCGAAGTTGAGCAGCTATGGCGCGACTGTACTCAAGAATTATTAGCTAGCGATGAATATGGTGAAGTAGTCTGCCGTTATGGCTCATCTCAGGGCTATACACCTTTGATTGAGGCGGTAGTTCAAGATTTTAATGCTCGTTATGGTTTAAATTTAAGCGATCGCCATATCTTAATCACAGGCGGTTCACAAGCACTATATCTTTATGCTGCCAATGCTTTTGGTGGCTATACGGCATCAGGAGATTTAAGACAGGTAGTCTTGCCTCTTAGTCCCGACTATACAGGTTACGGCGGAGTCAGTCTAACTCCAGAGGCTTTGTTAGCATACAAACCTACATTAGAAATTGACGAGGATAAACATCGGTTTAAATATCGCCCTGATTTTAGTCAACTGCAAATAAATGAGCAAACTGGCTGCGTCATTTTTTCTCGCCCTTGCAACCCGACAGGAAACGTAATTAGTGATGAGGAAGTAAAGAAAATAGCTGCGTTAGCTGCCAAGCAGGATGTTCCCGTATTGATTGATTCGGCTTATGCACCACCTTATCCTGCCTTGAACTTTACTGAAATGACTCCTCAGTTTGGCGATAATATTATTCACTGCATGAGCTTATCGAAAGCAGGATTACCAGGAGAGAGAATTGGTATTGCTATCGGCGATCCTCAATTAATCGAGATCTTAGAATCTTTTCAAACCAATGCTTGTATTCATTCGTCTCGATACGGTCAGGCGATCGCAGCCAGAGCAATTTCATCTGGTAAACTAGCCGATATCGCCACCAATATTATTCGTCCTCACTATCAACGTAAAATAAAAATATTAGAAAATACCCTCGATGCTGCTATGCCAAATGTTCCGTGGTTTCTGCATCAAGGAGAAGGCGCGATCTTTGCTTGGTTATGGCTCAAGGATCTGCCAATGACAGATTGGGAATTTTATCAGCAACTCAAGCAGGTAGGGGTAATTGCTGTACCTGGAAGTACTTTCTTCCCAGGATTACAAGAAGACTGGCAACATAAACAACAATGTTTAAGGATCAGTTTAACTGCTACAGAATCGGAAATAGCAGAAGCAATGCAGCGTTTAGCGAAAGTGACTGAAAAAGTATATCAATTGGTAGAAGCATAACCTTGCCAAAAACAGAAAGTATGTCGGTTTAAGATTATCCACAGATGAACAGCGATGCAGCCCTAAAGGACTGCATCAAGAACGGATGAACGCAGATAGTTAAACAAGATGAATTGTAAATTAGCGTTGATTAATCGACTTTGACGATCGCTAAGTGACAAGTAACAAAATAATTAATCACACCAGACGTAAAATATGAACGATGAACCATTAACCGTTAACCAGCCAGAAGAATTGTTGGAGGTAGGGATAATTACCTCACCCCAGGGTTTGAAAGGAGAACTGCGAGTATATCCCGATTCTGATTTTCCCGAACGATTTACTCAGGCTGGTACTCGTTGGCTACAGCATCCCGATACATCCGATCTTAAAGAAGTGCAGTTGCAGGGTGGTAGATATATAGCAGGAAAAAACCTCTATGTGATTAAAATAGAAGGAATTGAAGATCGTAGGCAAGCAGAAGAATTACGCAATTATAAATTATTAGTTGACAAGCGCGATCGCCCTAAACTAAAAGCCGGTGAATATCATGTTTCGGATTTGGTAGGCTTGGAAGTCTTCGATCGACAAACACAGGAAATCATTGGTGTAGTCATAGATCTTTACTCAGCGGGAAATGATTTATTAGAAATTGAGTTATACAAGCAGTCTGGAACAAAGGTCAAATCTCAACGGGATCTTTCACAGATTAGCCGACGTAGTAAACGTAAAAAATACAGACCAAAACCGAACAAACCCCTAACCATATTTATTCCTTTCGTCAAAGAGATAGTTCCAGTAGTAGATATTGCTAACCAACGCCTGGAAATATCTCCTCCCGACGGGTTGATTAATATTCACGAAACTGAATAATCAGCTCAAGGGTTTCTCAACAATCAAAACTCAATCGTAATCAACATTTTTTCTGGAAGTTTTTAACTGACTTCGTTTCGTTTTGCTGTCTAATCGTCTTGTTTTTGCACCTTTAGATGGCTTAGTTGGAAGTCTTTTCTTCTTTCTGACTAGTGCGCTGCTAATGAAGTCTTTCAGTCGTCTTAAGGCATCTTCTTTATTTTGATGCTGAGTACGAAACTGCTGCGCTTTAATTATAATTATTCCATCTTTGGTAATTTGAGACTGATTGAGTTTTTTTAACAGCTTTTCTTGGTAAAATTCAGGCAAGGATGATGCTCTAACATCAAAGCGCAAATGTATAGCGGTAGATACTTTATTAACATTTTGACCACCAGCCCCTTGAGAACGAACGGCTTTTATGTCTATCTCCTGACTAGGAATAATAATTTGTTCGGAAATTTTCAACATTCTGGTTATTTAGCTTGAGACAAAACTCGATCTACTCGGTCAAGCTCGATTTCCATAAAGTCATCTACTGTCCAATTAGCCTGACGCTGCAACATATGCAGCGGATAAATATTAGATATTCCCACCACCTGTATCTTAGCTCGTTTGGCTGCTTCGATTCCGACAGGGTTATCTTCAATTGCCAAACACTCTGAAGGCTTTAAATTAAGATTTTTAGCTGCTAATAAATAGGGTTCGGGTTCGGGTTTACTGGCGGCTAAATCGTCTCCTGCAATAATTAAATCGAAATATTGAGTAAGTTCGGCTTTCTCCAAAATATATTCAACTTGAGAACGATTTGTACCTGTTACCAACCCAACGGCGATGTTTTGCTCTTTTAACTGAGTCAAAAATTCAGCTACATGGGGGGCTAGAGGTAATTGGGCTAAGGAGTCAATCTTTTGTCGATATCCTCGATCTTTGGTTTGAAGCAATTTATCAATATATTCGTCGGGTAAAATACGACCGCGTTTAGCTAAAATATCTTTTAAGCAGGCGCGATCGCTTCTACCTCGGCAATATTGAGTATATTCGTCTTCGTCTGCTCGCAAATTTTCACTGAGTAGTATATCTGCTACTAACTCTTGCTTAATCGCCTCATCATCAATAATTACACCAGTAAAATCCAAGAAAACTGCTTTCAGACTCATATATAAAATATCTCAAACTAATTACTGCTCGATTTTACTCCTGTACTTAGCTGATTTGTCCAGCAAACGTCTTCGGTTAAGACTTGATTGAAACCTGCTTGACCCAACCAAGCATCAACGCTACCGGCAGCGTACTCTTTAATATAGGGTTCTTCAAATATATCTGTTAGCCAAATAGTATTGCGCAGAGTTTTTTGATGTCCATCCAGAATGATTACCTGTCCTCCTGGCTTCAGTAAACGATATGCTTCTTTTAATACCGCTTGGGATATAGAAGGAGGAGCCTCATGAAACAGTAGTGAAGCTGTTACAACATCAAATTCACCATCGGCAAACTCAGTTGCCTCAGCTATCCCGTGAACCCATTGAATATCTAATCCTGCTTGCTGTGCTTTGTATTGAGACATCACCAACATTTGCGGCGATAAATCTAAGCCAATGACATCTGCTTTAGGGAAAGCTTGCTTAAGCATCATGGTAGTTGAACCAGTGCCACAGCCAAGATCGAGTATTTTCTGGGGATTACAGGTAATCGCTTTGATTACCGCTTCTCTGTTCCAATCTTCGTTGGGAGGTAAGGCGTATTTAGTCACAGGATCGTAAGTTACTGCTGCGCCAGTAGTCAAATAACCACCCTTGATGCCATGAAAATTTTGGGAGCTATAATACTCAGGATAAATTAAACTAGGGTTGCTTAGGCGATCGCTCTGGGTATCCCAGTCGATCTTCTCCAAAAGTTCTTTTAACGCCTCGCGATCGACTAAAAACCCAAAGATGGGCTGGAGAAACTTTTCCCACAGAGTATCTTGACCAGTAGCCATAAATTTAATAATAAATAAAACTTATAAAACTTTATACTTACTAGTCTAAGCAATTATTCTTAGTTTTGCTTGTCGCATTAAGTATTTTAGATGTCAATCATTAAAGATTGATAACCTAAAGTTAGTCTTATCTCGTTTACCAAAGTGTTCTCCTGAACAATCCTGCCAATATTCTGGTAAATCGGCGACGCGATCGCAATTAGAAAATCTGGCAGTAGTTAATGGTACAAAACTGCTGTAAGAAAAGTTACCCGAACCACTATTAGTTTCATAGCAATACACATTAACGTCAGGACATTTTGAAAAATGCTACTTGCTACTAATGAAGCCGATAATCTATGTCCTAACTTAACTTGGTAAAGCTATAGCAGCAATTATTGGCTTAATCATTGGCTTAATTTGATATTTCTCAGGCTAATTTTTAGCCCAAGTAAAATGAAATGTAGTTCCTTGATTTGGTTGCGATTCTAGCCAAATTTTTTCACCTTGATTGTCAATAATTCTTTTGACTATAGATAAACCAATACCAGTGTTCTCTGTTTTATCTTTAGTAGTTAAAGTTTGAAAAATTATAAAGATTTTTTCTTGATGTTCTGGAGCAATACCAACTCCATCATCTGCTACAGAAAACTGATAATATTCTGGGTTTTCTAGGACAGAAATAGTTATTAAACCATCTTGGCGATGATGATGCTTAATAGCATTGCTAATCAGATTACTAAACACCTGCTGTAAGGGTAGAGCTTTGGTTTCTATAGTTGGCATTTTGCCATTAATTTTAACCACCAAGTCAGGTCGAGGGGCAAGAGAATCAATAATTTCGTCTAATAGTTTTTGGACATCAACTATCGTTTTTTGACTATTGACTCTCCCGGCACGAGAATATTCTAATAATCCGTCAATAAAACTAGTCATGCGTTGAACGCGACTACGTATAAGAATCAAATGTTTACTCGTGTTTTCATCTAATTTATCTTGTAAATCTTCTTCTAACCATTCTGATAAATTAGCGATCGCTCTTAAGGGTGCTTTGAGGTCGTGAGAAACTACATAAGCAAATTGATTTAATTCTTGATTACGTTCTTCTAATAACTTATTAGCTAAAGATAAATTTTGATTAGTTTGGCTAATTTCTTGCGCTTTCTTTTCTAATTCGGTTTCGGATTGATAATAAAGCCTCATTGCTAGCCAATAACTCAATACTCCACTAACAATAGTTATACCGAGAAAAATATTATTGACTTGTTCAATTTGAGCGATTTTTTGTTGCCGAAGATTTAGTAACCTCCATTCTTCGTCTTTAAAAACATCTATTGAGTTTCTCAAGCGATCCATTTCGGCTTTACCTTGGCTGTATATTTTAATTAACTGCGAATTGTTTTCTAACTGTGGATCTGATTTTAAAATGTTTAAGCTTTGTGCCAGTGAATTTAAAGTGGTTTGTATATTTTGTTCGAGCTTTTGTAAATTCTGCTGCTGTCGCTTATTGTCTGAGATTAATATTTCTAACTGTTCAAGATAAACAGGTATTTCTTGAGTAGCTTGATTATATGGCTCTAAAAACTCAGTTTGTCGGGTAAGAGCATAGCCACGTAAACCCGTTTCTGCATTGATGGCAAATTGCAGCAAAACATTACTGTCGTTAATCACTTGTTGAGTATGGTTAATCCACCAATAAGCGTTACCTTTTGCCTGTCGCGACCAAGTCCAACCAACCATCGCTGGTATAATTGAGACTATAGGAATCGCGATAATAATTGCTCTACGATATTTTGTAGGGACTCTAGACCAAAATCGATTCCATTTAAACTCTTTGGCAAATATGGACATGTTTTAATTGTCAAAGAAGAAAGGCGATAAGTATAACTAATGTTTTTATTATGCTTTAATTATAGCTTTCCATCATTTTTAGTGCAAGTTTTTAGGTTCAAAACAGCGGAAGCAGGGACAAGATCTTTATTTCTAATCAGTATTTATAACCAAGAAATATGCAATTAAATACAATTAATATGCACATCAGCTTGGCAATTCATAATAATAGAATTGACTCTTTTTGATTTTATTAATTTTAGTCTAAAATTACAGGCGATCGCCGACAGAAAAGATGAGCTGAATAATAACAAAACCCGAGTTGAAATCAATATTTTTGCTTAATTACTTTCATGGCGTTACAAAACAGGTAATGTTTATGTAAGAGAAAATAAAAAATAAAATGTTCTTAATGTAGCTTAACTAAAACTTTTAAACAACAAAACCTCATGTATGAACCAGCAGAATCAGATCAATCAAATCATTTGCCTAGTAAACGTAAGTTTGCTCAAACTTTTCGCATATTAAGCCGTATTAGCTATTGGATTCACCTAATTTTAGGTGCTATATCAGGACTTACACTGTTGCTGGTAACTTTTAGTCGTAATACTACTCAAAGTGCTAGTTTAGGAGGTGGAGTAGGCATCTTTATTGCCATGTTTAGCCTGATTGCTTTAGGATTTAGAGTTTATTGGGACTGGCGTTATAATCAGCTAGCTAAAAAGTTGCAACGAGTCGAGACTGATGCGCAACCAACTAGAATCGAAATTATTAAAGTACTGCGAATTGGTTTACTAGTAAGTTCTATTGGACTACTTTTAGCGCTTATCGCCTCAGAAATTAGCTTGATCTCTCTAATAGCAAAAGCGATCGCCAAACCCCAAGGAGTTGCTGTCTATGAACGAGAACAGGTGGTTAGAATCGCTGACTTGCTGTTGAATCTGGCGCAGTTTAATATTTTGGGCGCGCATTTCTTTGGTAGTGCCAACTCGTTAGGATTGCTTAGCTGGATTTCCAAAGAAGAGGTTTAAATAATTCTCTTGATTTGTGTTGCTTTATCGGTTGGCAAACAAGGGTCAAGGCAGGTAGTTTCTTGCCCGTACAAAAGTCATTCTATCTAATAAACTAAGCATAAATTCAAATTTTTCCAGTGGCTAAAAATCAGCAAAGCCCATTTAGGCAAGAAGAATCTCTTTGTTCAATCATTAATATAGTCGTATTTGTAGAGGCGTTTTTCGTGGAAAAAGGAATGTCCATCTTTGCTACCAGCTTGAACCTCAACTAAACCATGAGAATGTCTTAGGTGCTGATGATAAAATTGGTGTTGAAAATGTCTTTCATATCTATGAAATTCTTGATGCTGAGAGTATTCCCTTTCTCTAGGGTAAATTTTTTGTCGCTCATATGAATCAGCAACACTACGGTTACACTCCCAATCCCAATCGTCTTGAGGAGTTCGATCAAAGTGCCGCTCATTGAACCGATTTGTGACAACTTTAGTAGCAGCGTCTCTTAAAAATCCAGAGATAAAGAAAACTATAATCAAGCTACTAAAAGCCAATAATCTTTGATTTACTTTATTATTCATGGCTCAACTATGGGGTCATTAAATTTACAGATTGATCGACTGAATACTGTTAGCCTATAAGCTATAGAACGCCAGGAGACAACCTTAATCTAGCGTTTTTTGGAAGATCTTGCCACGAGCCATTATAATTCTGGAACAATGAAAAATAAAGGCGATCGCGCTTCTATACCTTACAAAGATCGTCGTGCTGGTAAATTTCGGATTGATTTTCGTCAGGGACGTTATGAATTTCCTCATCGAGATGCTTGGTATACTTACTGGCAAGAACCTTACTATTTACTGCTAACTATTCCCTGGTGGGGATTTTTTGTGCTTAGTGTCTTATCGTATATCGCGGTAAATGCTCTTTTTGCCGTTGGCTATTTACTAGGAGGAAACTGTATCGAGAATGCTGCATCTGGTTCATTTAGCGATGCTTTCTTCTTTAGCGTCCAGACTTTAGCTTCAATTGGTTATGGCGCGATGTATCCCACTACTACCTATGCCAATATCCTCGTCACAATTGAGGCATTTGTGGGAGTAGTAGGAATTGCCATGATTACAGGACTAGCATTTACCAAGTTTTCCCAGCCTACAGCCAAGGTAATGTTTAGCCAAGTAGCAACTATTTCTCAATATAACGGTATTCCCACGCTAATGTTGAGGACAGCCAACAAACGTCGCAATCAAATTATTGAGGCGCAAATACGAGTTTATTTAATGCGGGATGAAATTAGTGCCGAAGGCAAACATATGCGTCGGTTTCACTTGCTCAAATTATTACGCAATCAAACACCAAGATTTACTCTCAGTTGGACAGTAATGCACCCAATTAATCAAAATAGTCCCCTGTGGGGTGCAACTCCAGAATCTTTAGCTCAAACTAAAGCGATGTTGATAGTATCTTTAAGCGGAATAGACGAAACCGTATCTCAGCCTCTTCATGCACCTTACTATTATGGTGCGAATGATATTTTATGGCATCATCGCTTTGCCGATGTGATTCATCCGACTCCTGAAGGTCATTTTTACGTGGACTACAGCAATTTTCATGATGCAATTCCCATCGCCGATCGTGAAGAGGCAATTGGCAGCTAGGGCTTGTCATCAATTAGAAAAAAGCGCGATCGCTGTAACTAATAACCGCATAAACCAGTACGTTCTTATTTCTGTCAAACGCGCCTTTAACAGCTTTGACACCAGGATTTAATCGACTTTTTAAAGCCAAAAAAGATTAAAGCAACCACTAGTAAAGCAACTCCTGTAAAAATATAAGTGTTATCCAATCCTACCGAGTTAGTTACAGGTTGGGAAACAACGGGAGATAAAAATTGCCCCAAGAAAAAGAAAGTAGTCAAGCCGCCCAAAGCCCTACCCCGAAGCGAGTCAGGAATAATACTAGCAAGCCAGACGTTAAGATTGGGCATCAATAAGCCAAAGCCCAAACCTGCAACAATTAAGCCAAGCAAAACCAGGTTATAGCTACCAGCAAAACCAATAATTACATAACCCATAGCTGCGATCGCAAAAGCAGCAACTACAATACTGACAAAGCCCAAACGCTGTTTAATCGAGCCATATCTCAAAGATGCAATCGAACTAGCTAGGGTAAAAGCTGCGATCGCCAAACCCGAAGCAGAAGCACTAGCATTACTCAAATTTTTGAGATAAAACGGCAGCTGTACGGGAATAAGATAAAATGCCACCATATAAAATAAAGCCACACCATAGATCATTGCCAATACGCCGATAGGCATATTAGATTGATTGACTTTCAACGAATCTTTATTTTGATTATTTACCTGGCGATTTGGTTCAAAAAGCGTAGTTGCGATCGCCAGCATAATCGGCCAAGCTGACCAATAAATCAAAAAAGGAAAACGCCAGTTAAGATCGGCAATAAAGCCACCGACAGAAAGAAACACCACTCCTCCTAAACCCATAAAGGCTGCCTGCAACCCCATAAAGTCAGCTCTTTTTTGTCCCAGATAATAATCGGCAATTAAAGTCGTAACTCCTGTCATGATTCCTGCTACGGCTAAACCCAGCAAGGCACGACCAATTAAGATAGTCCAGAGAGAATTTAAGACAAATCCCGAAGCACCAGCTATTCCATATATTAAAGTTGAAGCAATTAGTAATGGTTTGCGTCCGATGCGATCGACCAATTGACCTGCAAACAACCCGCCAAAGGCAATAAACAAAGCTGGAAGAGTTAGCACTAAACGAACTAAAAGTTCAGAATTTTCTACAACAGCAAAATACTCCTGCATCGCAGGCAGAGATGGAGCAATAGTAGCTCCCGACATTACTGTGAGAGTGCTAGTTAATAGTAGAGTAGCCTTAATAATCACAGAAGCAGAATTAATATTTTTAGGCATCAGTTAATTTTAATTTGGGCGAATGGGCGATAATTTGCTTCAAAAAAGCTAAACTGTATTGCTCAACCTTTATCTTGCCAAAAAGATCAATTTAAAAATGTATAACTTCAGTTAGATGTGCCATTTTCCCTAACAATCATTTAATAAACTATATTTGCTGTTTCAAGATATTCAGAAACAACAATGTTTAATATTTAATCAACAACATCAATTTAAAAAAATTTAAAACCCGCTTAAGCCATAAAAGCCAGATTCCCATCCTCAACCAAACTGATGATCTTTCAGTTATCTCTTATTCATAGCCAACTTAAAGAGCGTATTTTATTATCTTATGTCGACTTTTGTTGAATCTGCCTTATGGTGGCTGTTTATTGCCTTCTTAATCCTTAGCCTGATCATTTTTGTCGGTTTTTATCTGCGGGGTGTATTTCGCGATCGCATTGCCTATAAAGTTAAGCACGCACCCAAACCAGACGATCCCCAGTTTCCCTTGATCCTAGCTAGTATTACCAACTCATTTATCACCGATGGTATAGTCACTGATTTTTGGAATGAAGCCAGTGCAATTCAACAGGCTCGCTTAGATGCAATCAGTCAGGCAAAACGGACAATCGATTTTGAAACCTTTTTTATGACTCCTGGCAAAAGAGCCGATGATTTTGCTGTTGCTCTAGCTGAAAGAGCTTCGGCCGGTGTGGAAATACGCTTGATTATAGACCATTATGGTAGCAAAGATATGTCAGATCAATACTGGCGACGTTTACGGGGTGCAGGAATAAAAGTCTCGTTGTTCAATTCCTTTAAGTGGCGCGCCCCTTTAGATTATGCTGGGCGTACTCACCGTAAACTCTTGCTAATTGATGGCAAATTTGGCTTGGTAGGCGGTGCGGGTATTTCCGATCTCTGGGATGGAGTCGAAAAAGACGACGATACCCAGCCTTGGTTAGATGTCGAAATGCGTTTAGAAGGTAAAATCATCGCTATTTTGGCAGGAGTATTTTCACAACACTGGACTTTTGGCAATGGTACAGCAGATTTAAGTCAGCTAAAGTTTCAAACTTTTAAGAGTGCTGGGGATAAATTGCAGCAAGAGCAAGATCGACAACATTTGATGCTAGTAATACCTGGTGCTAACCCGAGAATCAGCTTCTCTCCAATTCAAGCTTTTAAATACAACAGTATTATCTGCGCTAGAAAGCGTATTTGGCTAGCTAGCCCTTATTTTTTACCCGACCAAAATTCAATCGATATTTTGGTGGCAGCAAAACAAGATGGTGTAGATGTTCGCATACTTACTACCAGCGATCGTAGTGATAAGAAACTTGTTTACTATGCTTCTTATGAACACTATGACAAGTTGCTTCAAGGTAATGTCGAAATTTATGAATATCAGCCCAGTATGACCCATGCCAAGTTGCTGTTGATTGATGATATTTGGGCAACTACAGGTAGTGCCAACTTTGACCCTCGCAGCTTTATCCACAATGAGGAACTAGATATATGCACTGCCCAACCAAAGTTAATCGAAGGCATTAAAAATACTTTTGAAAAAGGCTTTGCTCAAAGTAAACGTGTAACTTATGCAGAGTGGAAAAAGCGATCCCTATTTAAACACCGTATTGTAGGTAATGTGGTTGATTTCTTCGAGCGGCAACTATAAATTTTCTCTAGAACAATTTTTAGCTTTTAAAGAAGTGGAATAGAGTTTTGTTTTTTTGTCAATTTAGGCAATATATATAGCTAAAGCCAGATACATAGAAGCTGGCGGTTAATCTTTAATACATTTATCAAGAAAATTATTGAATCTAAGTTTATCAAATCTTATGTTTAAAGGTGGTCAAATTAAAACCGCTGTCCTTTTGGGTTTAATGAGCGGACTATTAGTTTTGGGTGGCTACTGGGCAACAGGAAATGGTCAAGGAGCTTTGATGGGTTTAATCTTTGCTGCAATAACCAGCTTTGGCTCTTGGTTTTATTCCGACAAAGCTGCTTTAGCTGCCTATAAAGCGCAACTCGTTACTCGAGAACAAGCACCAGAACTATACGACATGGTTGCCAACTTAGTAAAAAAGGCAGATTTACCGATGCCTCAACTGTGCGTTGTCCCTACCCAAACACCTAACGCTTTTGCCACAGGTAGAAATCCCGATCATGCTGCGCTAGCAGTGACTGAAGGAATTATGCAAATCCTAGATAAAGATGAGCTGGCGGGGGTGATTGCGCACGAACTAACTCACATTAGAAACCGAGATACTCTAACCCAAGCAGTGGCTGGTACTCTTGGTGGTGCAGTAACCTTTTTAGGTAGAATACTTTCCTTCGGTGCGTTGTATGGTCCAGTTAATCGAGATAGCCGTCAGGGTAGTAATCCACTTGGCGTTTTGATTTTAGTTGTCTTGGCACCTATTTCGGCATCTTTAATTCAGATGGCAATTTCTCGTACTCGTGAGTTCGCCGCCGATCGAGGTTCAGCCGAGATTACAGGTAATCCTTTGGCTTTAGCTAGCGCTTTACAAAAACTCGAATCAATCGGTAAAAAAATACCCATGAACGGCAATCCTGCTTTTGAACCTGTATTAATTATTAATCCTTTTTCGGGCAGTGGTTTACAATCTCTGTTTCGGACACATCCCCCTACAGAAGAACGCGTCAGACAGCTACAGGAAATAGCTCGACAACAACAAACTTATACCAATGCCTCTAATCAATCTAATTAATTATGAAATTCAACTTAGTTCAATTAATGGCGATCGCTTTTTTTTATGTGGCGATCATTTTTACGTCCAATTTTGCCCTAGCTGATACGGTCAAAACCAATTCTCCTGATTCTGCTCAACAAGCCGCTTCAGAAGTAGTCAAAGAGAATGGTTCTAAAGAACAATTCGGTGAATCTGAAAACGGCGAACAGCTTATAGATGACGCTAAAGAACACGCAGGCAAAAAGCTTGATAATTTAGCAGAAAAAGCCAAATCAGCAGAAGATTTACCAGACAGTGAGCGGCTATTTCTAAAAAACTTACAAGGCAAATAAGACCTTAGTTAATAGCGCGAAAGTGCCTTTACACAATAAACCTCGCGCTTTTTGTTTTGTTTGATTTTATTAGAGTATTAACCCATGTCAGATCTATATTAGACTTCTTGCATGAATAATAGATGAATACTTTTTCCCTTTTACCTCTTAGTAAAGTAGTTAATAACGATTTATGCAAGAAGTCTATTGAATTGCACCCAATATTAGTGCTGGGTTCTTCGTGTTACTCGGTGTTTTTGGTTTTGCCTTCCCTCAGCTAGCTGCTGCTTTTGTTGGACTAAAGCCAATATCTGCCGAAGGAATTTCTGAGATGAGAGCAACTTTAGGCTCATTCTTTTTAGGTTTGGGTATCGCTTGTCTATGGTTGCAATCGCCCGTTGCCTTTACTACCGTGGGTATTGCTTCCGTGATAGCTGCGATCGCACGTTTGTTATCTTTATTTATCGATCGCAGTTTTTCTCTTAAAAACGTTGGTGGTGTCTTTACCGAAGCGATTTTAGGTGCAATGCTATTATTAGGCGGAAATATTATTGCCTTAAAACAACTTTCAACTAAGCATAATGCCATCAAAGGCGATTGCTTTTGTTGTATATAGTTTAATTTATATACTGCTGAAATTAACGAGATTTTTAATCACGAGATTTTAGATAACTAGCTTCATCTTAAATTTATCAAATATTTGAATTACACATAGTTTCTTAATAATAAAAATAGGTATTCTTAGTGATATACATTTAATATTTACTACTGTTATTGTTAATTTAGCAAATAAGAAATTTTGAGGAGTAATAAAAAATATTCAAACAAATTATCACAAAATCATTGTTTAAAAACATAGTAACCAACTTAAATGCTTGAATTAATTAATTTAAATAAACTTACTGCTTGTACTTTTATAGCTATTTTGGCATCAGGAAGTTTAATTGCACATCCTTACAATAGCTGAAAATGAAAATAGCAATAATCAATCTTGTAACAGTAATAATAGTCATGGCAACAATGCAGATATTTTTCTAACTTTGTCGTCAGGAACAAAAATTATTATAACTAAATTCGATCCTACTAATCTTGGTAACCGAGATGATATAGATAGAACAATTACAGCAGCTAACTCTAGTTTAAGCAGTGTTGATTTTCTCAATGCACAAGCACAACTTCAACAAATGAAGAATGAATGTTGAATTACACGGTCAAAGCTCTAACGGCTCATGGTGTGGCAATGGTATAGTTGGCAATTTAAGTGTATTCGCAGATTAACACACGATATTAGAATATTGACAAAAAAGCGATCGCTTTTTTGTCATGCGATCGCTTTTTTGTCTAAACTACCTAACAAACTGAGGCATAATTTCTGCTGCGGTAAATAAGCCTGTAATACCACGACGATTTAAAGCTATACCCGCTTTGAGATAACCGAAAGCTGGTCCACAAACATTAGCAGCCATACTGGTTTCATCACCCAATGTAAAGGTGTGGGTTGAAATTTTACCTTCAAAAGTACGTCCTGTAACTTTAACATTGGTGCTAAGGGGCTTTTTCGGGTTACGAGTATCTACAACCCCGCCAACGGTAACGCGATCGCGATCGCAAATACCAGCCAACTCCAGCATAATATCATCAGCGTGTTCCATGTTTTCTAAGGAGATAATGCCGTTGGTTCGATCTAGTAGCGTAGCAACTTCCGTGTCGCTCATTGCTCTAGCTTGTTCTACATCATATTCGGGCATATGAGCAATATCTTCTCTAATAGTGGCGCGGTATGCTGACCAATTGGCAATTCCTACTCCAAAGGTAATCTTGACGCTATGGATTTCGGCATAACTTTGAGCAGCCACCGCAGCCGCAGCAGTTAATAAACCAGGGGTTGCACCACAACCTGTCAAGTAAGTGATGCCAGCCTGTTCTAAGTTGGACTGTAGTTCTAACAACTGTTCTACTGCACTGGTACGTTTGAGAGCATCTACTAGCACTCCTTGCCAGCCAGATTTGATAAATTGCTGGGCTACATTTGCCATAAAGGTATTAGGTAAGTTAGGCAAAGCCAAGAAGTAACCATCAACTACCGCATTTTCAATCACATCTTGAATACTGTTATTACTCAGAACACCATAGTTAGCCGAATACCCTACAGAATGGCGATCGCGATAAGTGGAAACTGCCTCATCTAAGTTTAATCCAGCAGGATTGTAAATATAGCCTTTGTGATCTGCTGCTGCAACTAAGTTCATTTCTTGTTTAGCAGCCAAGATCTTTGCAGCTGCTTGCCCTAAACCACCAAAACCCAAAACGCCAACTTTAATCGGATTAACTGTTTTATTTATAATCATCTCTGGCTTTAACTTGAATACATAACAGATTGTATGATCTCCAGCTCATCCTGTTGAATAAATTAAAAGTTATCTTTACTTCCTAGTTGGGTTATTGATAATGTTTTAAGAATTGTATTTTTTTGTTAACATTTTTTTTTAGCTACTCTCACCACTTGACTCTAAAGTTAGTTTGCGGAAAACTTAGACTATACAATAGTGGTTAATTCATTTATTATTAATCTTTAATAAGATTTTCATAGAATTAATCCTATCTCTCAAAATATCTATAATAAGAACGATATAACCAAAACTAGTAATTTAGTAGTCTGACAGTAGGATTAATGCTAGGCGATCGCAAATAAATGGAAACCTTGGAATTTATTATTTATCCCGATGGTCGGGTAAAAGAGACGGTTACAGGTATTGTTGGTTCATCTTGTCAAGAGGTGACCACAGCAATAGAGCAGCAGTTAGGAGTCGTAATCGATCAAAAGCAAACTTCTGACTACTATGCTCAAAACCAAACTCAGTCGGTCACGACAGTTGCTCAAAGTAACTTTAGCGACTGGTAATTTTATAAAACAGCTTTGTTAATATCCATTTCAATTCAATTCTATCGAGGAAATTTATGTCACATTTCAGCAACATCAAAACTAAGATTCGCAATTTGAATTCTCTCAAATCAGCACTTGAAGATCTAAACGTAGACTGGAAAAAAGAACCAGGAATTGTCAGAGGTTATCAGGGCAAAACTCATCAAGCGGATGTAGTAGTAGAACAGAGCAACGACTATGATTTTGGCTTTTGTTGGAATGGTAGCGAATATGAACTTGTAGCAGACTTGCAATATTGGCAGCAGCCATTAACGGTTGATGGTTTTCTGCGTCAGGTTACTCAACGTTATGCCTATCATACTGTGGTTGATGAAACTGCGGCTCAAGGATTTACCATCACCGAGCAAGCCAAAAACCAAGATGGTTCAATTCGCTTAGTTGTTCAACGCTGGAGCTCATAATGCCTGGTTTTTCTGAGATCGAGCCAAGTGGTTTTGAGCCAGAATTAGGCGGAGTTTGGCGACAAAAAGGGGTTTTTGTAGAGGAAAACATTTGTATTGGCTGTAAAAATTGCACTCATGTAGCTACAAATACTTTCTATATTGAACCACACTATGGAAGAGCTAGAGTCTTTAATCAGGATGGAGATGCACAAGAGTTAGTTGAAGAAGCAATGGATACCTGCCCGGTTAACTGCATTCATTGGCTAGATTATACCGAACTCAAGCAAATGGAGAGCGAACGGAGTCATCAGGTAATTCAAAGTTTGGCGATTCCGCCCAATATGAGGCGATCGCAAATAGTGAAAAAGAAAAGGTTTGGCAACTTGTAAATCTTGTAAATAGTTAAAACTTTAACAAAACCAACAATTACCCTGCTTGCTTGTTAGCATTCAGGGTTTTTTACTTAACCATATCAATTGATATTTCGGAGTTATCATTCCAACGCTCTAATTCGTCATTTTCAACCAAAAATTCGCGTAATTTTTGGCGATATATAGTTCGATAATCATTAAAACTGTAGTTATCTATCCTAATGCCAAAATCACGCTCGGATTTACCCTGTAAAATTTCTGCAATCCGATTATTGGTTTTAACTGAGTAATGACTGCCATCAAAAGTAAGCTCGGGGTTCTTGGTAACCTCCGAAGGGATAGAGAAATCGTACATCGCGTCAAAATTTTGCGATAGCTCGTAAAAAGCCGATAGATGACAATCCATCAACCCTCTGTTATAAGTATCATTAATCATGCTCCAAGCAGATATAGGTGGCACATAAGCAATAAACTTAGCGCTGGGAAAAAGCTCTTTAAGGCTTACAAAGGTTTTTACCGAGGATAGATCGCACTTTTGTAATGATGCAGGCTTATAAAATTCTGGCGTATAAGTCGGAGGGTTGGCAAAATCCACTGGTTCCAAATTACGGTCATAATAATTACCAGGATCGGGACTAATTCCTAGTAAAGTCATAGTGGAAAATAGCAAAACATCAGCCGATAGATAGGCTTCTAAAGGAGATTTCGTCTGAAGACTATCTATTGGAACTGGCTGCTTTTCTTTCCTATCTTTCTCGACGAAATTTAAGCCATCTACGCCAATATAAACTACTTTGGGTTTAATGCCTTCTTCTTTGAGAAAATTGGCGTAACTAACGAAATCTGGTATTTCTCCACCCTTAAGAGCATAATTGAAACACTTATTCTGGGTTAATTTTGATACTCTCAATGCTGTAACTCTAGAACTACCCAAAATTACACAATCGTAGTTTGCCTGTTCTTTGGTTCTGAGAAAAAGATTAGTTTTACTAATTCTTTCATTAAAAGCGAAATTTTTACCAGTCAAAATGTTTCCGTGATTGTACCACAAGGGATCGATCGACCAATTTATGACAGCTACAGAACCTAACAACAAGGAAGTTACTAGTCCATAAAGTCCGAAATTAAACTTTGTATCCCTGTCTTTTTGCGAGATTTGAGGAACGGACATTACTGGAGATTTACGTTTACCTAATTTAAAAAATCCGATGGCAGTACTTCTAAGATTCATTTGTATATAGTTATAGTATAAAGATATAGGTTTTACAAACTAAAATTGGAAATATAAAAATTCGCTGACTCTAGTAAAACAAAGCAAAGAAAGTGAAGTTAATCCGGCGATAATTACTGTCCAGATTTGGTTGGGTCTCCAAGATAAAGACTGCCAAAATTTTCGTTGCCATTGTGGTTGGTTGTATTCAATCGATTCGGTTAACGCTGGATTATATTTGCCCATCCACTGTTGAGTATTAGGGGTAAACCAAGCAATTAGGAGTAGGATAACGATACCGAAGGTTGAGTATTTCTGGCTTATGCCCACATTGACGGTAAATCCCAAAAACTCTACCCCAAAATTCCGGAGAAAGCCGAGGTAAGGAGCTAAGAATTCTGGTAGATTTATACCATTAAAGCCAAACATTGACATTAACATAGAGATTGCAGTTGCAAAACTATTAGCTTTGAAAAAGACCCAGGAAATTACGACAGCAATAAAGGTTACGATCCACCCAGTACCACGCATTAGCCAATTATCATTCTTTAAGTTGTGTCCCAAACCTTGGCGAACTGAACGATATAGATGATTAATTACTAGATAGAAGCCATGCAAACCACCCCAAAAGATAAAAGTCCAACCAGCACCATGCCATAATCCTCCTAACAGCATAGTGATACCTAAATTAGAGTAACGCCTTAATTCACCTTTACGGCTGCCTCCCAAAGGTATGTATAAGTAATCGCGCAGAAAGTGAGAAAGGGTAATGTGCCATCTGCGCCAAAAATCTACAATACTAATAGCTTTATAAGGTGAATTAAAATTTAATGGCAGTCTAATACCGAACATATATGCTGCACCAATTGCCATATCAGAATAGCCAGAGAAATCAAAATAAAGCTGTAGAGTATAGCCCAAAGCGCCAACCCAAGATTCAGAGAAGGTGAGGTTAATCCCCTGAGATGCAGCAGCAAAAGCTAAATTAGAATATTCAGCAATGCGATCGGCAAATATAACTTTTTTAAACAAACCAGCTACAAAAACTGTTAACCCAATAGATAGAGCTCTTTGACTAAATTTATAGATAGATGCTGTTTCAAATTGTGGCAGTACTTCTTTGTGATGTATAATTGGGCCAGCAATTAACTGAGGGAAAAAACAAACAAATAACATATATTTGCCTAGGTTATATTCTTTGGTTTCTCCTCTGTAGGCATCCACTAAATAAGCAATCTGTTGGAAAGTAAAAAAAGAAATGGCGAGTGGAAGTACAACAGAAGGCAGATCAAAATTTGTTCCGACCAAATGATTTACATTACTAATAAAAAAGTTGGAATATTTGAAATAGCTAATTAATCCTAAGTTAAAAGCGATTCCTAGACCAATTGCTATTTTTTTAACTGTTGGTTTTTTGATTATGTTACTTAGTAAATAACCTAAACGATAATTAATAGCAATCGATAAGAGTATTAATGGTAGATTTAAAGGTCTCCATCTGCCATAAAAAACTAAAGAGGCAAAAACCAACCAAAGAATCGGCAATTGTTGTTTGACATTTTCAGCACGTCTTCCAAGCCAGAAAAATACTAATAAAGTAACAGGTAGAAATAAGAAAATAAATTCAAAAGAATTAAAAAGCATAATTTTAATTTAAAATATTAAGAATTGTTTACCGTTAGCTTTTTTATTTCACGTTTAAAAACCAGAAAAATTGTCGTTGATTTAAAATAAATTATCTTAAGATGGTACGTATTTGTACTAAAGTAAAATATAGATTGGGCTATTGTTAGTTTTGAAAATATTTTTTGTTAATAATTAGTTCATAATGTATTGTTGGTAAATAATTGTTCAGGACTCGAACAAAAGCCAAGATTATTTATTTAGGTAAATAGCCTTGCTTAGTTTCTTGGCGATACAGTAAAAAAACTAGGATCCATAAGCAAACCAGGCGCAGAGAATCGGAAATTAAAGTAGCCCAAGCTGCACCCTGCCAAGAAAACTTGGGTATAAGCCATATATTCAATAAAACATTAACAATTGCAGCTACTACCTGCACTATGCTACGAGTTTTCTGGTGTCCAGAACCAGTTAGGGTATCAGCTGCCAAATATTGAAAGGTAGCGATCGCAGGAAGGGGAGATAACCAGAGTAAAGCGCCAATTGCCTCGCGATATTCTTCGCCCAAAATTACGGGTATAAAAGGAGCTAAAATCCAATAGCCAACTACAGAGACGATCGCATATAGCGTCAAGATGGGCAGTAAGCGTTTGCCGAAACCTAAACTTCCTTTGATTCCTGATGCTCCATGCTGAAAAAATCTAGTATAGGTAGCACCAGATAACGCTAGCAAAGGAACATTACCAACATCAATAAAACGATAAGCAGAACCATAAATACCCGCAGCACCTACACTAGCTAGCTTCCCCAGCATTGACTTATCTAAATTAGCGTTAATGTTATTTGCTGAAGCACTAATTGAAAAATATAATCCTTCACTAATATTAGATTTTAATTCAGATAGTATAGGACGCGGAACACCTAGCATTTTATTAACTAAAATAATAGTAAATGTAGCCATGATTGCCGAACTAACAAAATATAAATAACCCCAAGTAGCAACGCTAGGATTGGTAAAAAATACTGCTAAAGACAATGCAGCCAATAACTTACTACAGGTACTTAAAATTCCTAACTGCGCTGTCTTATTAATCATATTTGTTGCCATCAAACACTTGGAACCCAAATCTAAAAGTGACAAGCAAATTAAATCAGCTAGTAGAATCAGTAATATTGCTCCCCACTGAACATTTTTGGGAAATAACAATGGCGAGAGTAGCAAAAGAATAATAGTAATCAGAGTGCTGTTAGCAGTTATTAAGATCAAACCGTTACCCCAGTAAGTACCGAAAGTCGACCTATCGATCGAAACATTTTTGACCAATAAGTGTTCGCTTCCCAAAGGAATAAAAGGAAAAATAATGGACGCTGTAGCGGTAATTACCACAAATGAGCCATAGTTTTCTTTACCCAACCAACGAGCAACAATAATGAAATATGCTGCTTGCATTACTACGTTAAATAGTTTGGAAAATAACATCCATAGCGTATCTTGCGCCAGACTGCTTTGAAACAATTTTGCTGTTTTAACTTTAATTTCTGTTAGATTCATAGCTTTTATTTCATCTTCTGAAGACTAAAGTACCAATTCTTCAGCAATGGCATATTTTCGGTTTTTGGCTATAACTAAAGAGTAAGATAATAATGCCATATTCAGGAATTACAACGCCAAATAGAATACTTAAAACTAACAGCAACCCATAAGTCCAGGTAAGTAGCTGCATTTGTTCGACAAGAGTGTAGCGAGTCGCTAGATACAAGCCAATTCCAGTGGTTGCGATCGCATAAATACTAAATCTGATGGTTTGGTCAGGATTAATTGTCCAAAAGGAAGAAAAACAAACAATTCCTAGCAAAATCAAGACCAATATATTACTAGAAAATGCTGCCAAAGATCTTTTCCACCTCATTGCTAGCAGCACAAACACCACCAGATAAACGAGAATTGATATTTTAGCGTGAACTGAAAGATCGAGACCAATTACATCAATACCATTCCCTTCATTGGCTCCTCCAGTCAAAAACAAAGGGATGATAGCTTGAGAAAGTTGCAGCAGCGAAACAATGGCAAAAATAAATTCAAAATGTTTAAAAATATCACTCTTGCTTTTGAACATAAAATATGAAAGCCATGTAATAAGAAATTGTTAGTGATTTGTTTGTTGCCAGGATTATGTATTTGCTTGGAGAAATTGCTGCTATGGCGGTTTTCATTGTTTCGCGTTATGACTGTAGCAATTAGAAGCTAAATAAATATGTTTAATGATGTTTTAATTATTCTGACAAGAGTTAAGGTTTAGGTTTACCCAGAGAAAAACCTAGATTTTAACTCTTGTTTATCTTAAGCAGAGTATGTAGAACTAGGGGTATTTTGAAGCAAGTTTTTGCCATCTAAATATTCAGGAATTTTGGCATTCATTAAGTGTAAAATTGTCGGTGCTAAGTCTACCGCTTCACTACCAGATAAATCAAATCCCTGGGGTATGTTGGGTCCTTTTCCCATCAAAAATCCTTGGCTTTTATGTCCTCCTGCGCGACAGTGAGTTAACGGGCCAATCCGTCCCAGTCTTGAGCTGTCAACGACATCAGTAATTGGCTCTTGCCAGAGAATTACAATGTCTGCATCGGGTAGCTTTGGGTTGCTATCTAAAGGATTGGTGCGAGTTACAACAACTTGCTTAACAATTTTGCTTCCAGTCCTAGCGTCCTTGAGGTCATAAAGAATCTCGCTTAATTCGGTACACAAAGCATGATAATCATTCGGCTCAACAATTCCATCCTTGTCTCTACCTTTGAGATTGATCCGAATATGACCATTAGTAAATGCAGGTAGAGCGAATGCCTTCATTTGAGACCAAAGAGGAGAATACCACATACTTGGCATCCAGCCCATAGCTAATTCTTGTTCAATTGGTTCATCTAGCAGGCTATAAGGAGAGAGCAAACCGTGTTTTTTATCTCTCAAGAATTTTTTATGAGTCCAGGTGCGAAATAGTTTTTTAAGGGGATTAGGCTCATGTACTTGACTCCAAATTTCTCCAGGCCAAGAATTCCTAATTGGGTTGGTTACGATCGAGCCTGGTTTAGAACCAACTTTTCCTGGAGCGATCGCCGCTTGACCATAATGGAAACGATAAAGTAATTCTGGCAGTACCGCCATACTTAATAAATCGGTAAAGTTGGCTGCCATACCGTGAACTGAAAAACACAGCACGTTAGCATCTTGAGGGGCAACCGCTAAAATTTCACCTATGGCAGTATCGACCTGTTTGTAGGTACTTAATACTGGGTCTGGTTTAGTACCATTTTTACTGAGGTGATTGTATACAGGATGGTCAGCCTGACTATGGTTGTATAAGTCGTGTCCTACGGTATGAGTTTCGCCAAATACCATCAGAAACAAATCCCAGTTGTCGCGCTGAAGTAAGTCACGGGCGATCGCTGAATGCC
Source organism: Coleofasciculaceae cyanobacterium (assembly GCA_036703275.1). NCBI lineage: Bacteria > Bacillati > Cyanobacteriota > Cyanophyceae > Coleofasciculales > Coleofasciculaceae > Coleofasciculaceae cyanobacterium. The sequence continues at coordinate 82,614 of DATNPK010000021.1, forward strand.
CATCAACACTCTCTTTTAATGCTTGTTGAATCCAGCTAACGTATTCAGGATTCCACCATAGTCCGTTGTCGTTATGTAATACTAAATTCTTGCCATATTTTTCAACTACGTCAGCAAAAATCTCTGGAGGATTGGAAGCACTAACAGTGTAGGGATAATGTCCACCCCAGCCTAAGATTTGTAACCCATTAACCTGATCTGAAAGAGTAGTGACAGGAACATCTAAAACAGCTACTTTGTAGTCTTCTCCTAAAGCATAAAAGGGAGGATATTCTTGGTAGTCGTAACCACTAGTCACTACATCACAAACAATTTCATAGTTCTTTGGGTTGTAGCTGACTGTATCCCAATAGCCTAATGTATCAGCACGACATCCAGTAGAAAAAGTTGCCCATAAGGGTTCAGTCGTGGAATACTCTGTGGATACACCGCAGTAGTTTACCGTATTATTCAAACGGCTGTAAGTTCCATCATGACAAATTTTGCTTAAGTTAGGTAGATGTCCTGCTGTCATCCATTCTTCAATTAATCTAGGTTCGGCTGCGTCTAAGCCGATGACAATAGTTGATTTTTTCATGTTTGCATAAAAAAGAATTACTCCAGGTTACTATTTATTTACGAGTACAACGTAAAAATTAGGTAAATTTAAGCAGCTGCTGTTTGGGAATGACTATTTTCAGGCGAACTAGAAAAGTAGTTTTTGCTGTATTTGGCATGGTACGAATAACGGTCAAATTCTTTCAACTTAACACCATTAATTATCATTCCTAAAACCTTTTGAGATAAATTAGCGTTAGCTATAGTTTCCTGAGATAATTGAGCACTCTCATTTTCGACAATTCCTGGGCGACTTACCAAGACAATCCCATCAGCTAGTTTGCTCAAAGTTAGAACATCTGCCGTAACCGCCAATGGTGGAGCATCAATAATAACTAGCTCATATTCTTTTCTGGCTGCTGCAACCAACTCGCTCATTTCCGCAGAATCTAACAGGGCAAGAGGATTTGGGGCAATTGTTCCTGAAGTTAGCACGTCAAGATGTTTCATGGGCTGAGTCACTGCTTGCTGAAGCGGTATCTTCTGGGTCACGATATCTTTGATCCCAGTCTGATTATTTAGCTGCCATAAATTATGCTGAGAAGCCTTTCTTAAATCACCATCAATGAGTAGAACTTTCCGACCTAACTGAGCCATAGCAGCGGCTAAATTGGCAGCCACAGTAGACTTACCTTCTCCTGGAACAGAGCTAGTCATTAAAATAACCTTAGGCTGACGTTTAACTGCAAGGAATTTGAGATTAGTCTGAATCATGCGATAGATTTCGCTGGCGAAAGAATCAGGTTCTCTTTGAACGATAATTCCTCCTCGATCGCTTTGTAGAGTATCTAAAGGAACAATTCCTACTACCTGGTAGGCAAACCTTTGTTTAATTTCAGGAATGGTTTTAAGGGTACGATCCTGCATTTCTAACAAAATTACCGTCAAATTAGACAAAAATAAACCCATTAAAACACCTAAAAGTATTAGTGGTATTCTACCAGTGCTACCCTCCTCTGGAACTGGTCCTGATTCAATGATCTCAGCATTGCCAGTCTGTTGATTAATTAGTACATCTAGATCGGATTTATTATCTAATAATGTGTTGTATGTAGAACGGGCGCTTTCGACTTCTCTTAGTAGGGACTGCTCTTGTTTTTCTAACCTGGGGATCTCTTTAGCCCGGTCTAAATATGCTTGCTGATATTGATATAAAGAAGACAGTTCAGTCTGCAAACTTAGTTCTTCTATTTTCAAATTAATAAATTTTTCTAACTGATTTTCTTTTAAGTTGCCACTGACTAATAACCCCTCAAAAACTTTTGCTCCGACATATTGACTAACCAAATTTTTTAGTTGAGAATTTAAATCCTGCTTTTTTGCTTCGAGACTAGCTATTGTTGGGTGATTGTCTTTAAATCTTTGGCGTTCTTGAGATAATTCTGTTTCTGTAGCACCTAACTGTTCGAGAATGCTTTGGACTTGAGGCGTATTCCCTAATTGATTGGCTGCGATCGCCTGTTTCAGATTTAAGCCAAGTTGATTTTGCAAACTGCCTGTTTGAGCTTTTTTTCCCTGTAGTTCAGCTCCTACTGAAGATATTTGGCGATTAAGAGTGCCAATTTCTGATACCAGAACTCTTTTCTCTTCTGTTAAATCTACAACCTGATTTTTTTCGTAGAAGCTCTGTAAACGAGATTCTAATCCTTGAAGTTTGTCTTCTACTTTAGGTATTGAATTAGTAATAAAACTATCTGCACTGGCAGTTGCAGATTTATTGCTGCGGACTTGTTCCTCAATGTACACATCCATTAAAGTGTTTACTACCTTAGAAGAAATTATCGGATCGGGATCTTTATATTCAATCGAAATAACATCAGTTCCCCCTACTATCTCGACAAATAGTCTTTCCTTTAATTCTTTGGTTTTGAGTGGCTCACCATCAGCATTTTCTAATTTTAATTTATCTATAGTTTCTTGCAGAACAGGCTCTGAAGTCATTCGTAACCGCTCTGTGCTTAAAGGAGTTTGAGTATTTAATATAGAATCGAACTCATTAGCATTTTCTTGTAAATCGAGAAGAGAATTAGGATTATTTTTTCTAAATAAAATTTTTCCTTCGGATTTATAGGTTTTTTCTAAGAACCCAGTTAGAAAAAAAGTAGTCCCAACAGTGAAAGCAAACACAGCTAGTGCTGGAAACCAGCGACGTTTCAGTTTGACAAAATATTCTCCTATATTAATATCAAGTTCTGACCGCTGATTTGGATAAGAACTGTGGTTTTGCTGTAGGTTGGTCATAGTGTTATTCTTTAAACGTCGTGTTTTCCTCTAAAAAAATGTCTTAATATTTACTGTTATAAAGAATTTATAAGCGATTAGACAGGTGAATATATTAAAGTTTTAGTAAAGTTGAGGTCAAATAATATAAAAATATTAAAAAGCAGCCAAAAAGTAATTTGATATTAATTAGTTTAACAAGACTTTTGTTTAAAACAACAGCATATTAATTATCTAGTTAAATTTAACTAGATAATATTAGTTTAATATGGAAAGACAACATGATTATAACTCAATAAATATTAGTGAAATAGATTCGCAAATTTAGATCTAAATAGTCAGTTTATTTAATTGGAAAAAATTAGAGTTTTAATTTCGGCTTTAAATAAAAAGCCAAATTATACAAGCTCAGTAGTGTAACTGATTAATTTTGTAGTATTAAATCGCCATCTTGATGAATATTTTGCTAAACCGACTAATATTAACCAATGTAGTAATTAAAATATTAATTAATTGATATCACTATTATAAAATAAATCAAATAGGTGAATTTATCTAAAATACTGTAATAATTCTTCTGAAAGTTTACTATCCTATTTTATAAATGCTTTAGATTTTACCATTTTTGGTTAGTTTATGGAAACTTTCGAGTGAATAATTGATAAAATTTCCTTATTTACTATTTAAGTTATTTTGATTATTAACCATAATAAATAATCAAAATAATTAAAATTTATTTCAATTAACAATAACTTGGTAAAACTAATTATAAAAATCATTCAAATCATAATTTTGTGATCTTTACCGATAACATAAAGGTTGACTTTTGGTTATTAATCCTTAACTGGCATTGACTAATTAAATATGACTATTATCAAAGTGGAACAATAATTCTTCAAACTGCTGCCTCGTCTAATAAGATCAATAGTATATTTATATTTGAAATTTTTAGCTAGTTTCGCTTTTATTTTTAAATCGCAAACTTAATTGGTTTGCAATTGCCATGAAAGTATTTGATTTTTCAACTCCGTGTATCGTAAGGATATTAAAACTCAACGCTATTAATGTTTTGATTTTAGCCATAGCTATACTATTTACTAATACTGATAACGCCACGGCAAATCAAACAGACAAAACAATTAGAGGTGAATCTGGTGGTTCTACAGATAGTCAGGGTTGCGGTTTTGTTCCTAGTACCCCTAGTTATCAAATGAACGTCGAGCAAAGAATTGATTATATGCGTTTTACAGTTCAAACGAATGGAGGTCAACCAACTTTGTTGGTAATAGGACCAAATCAAGGAGATAGTTTTTGTGTTTTAGGAGATAAGGTGTCAGGGTTAAAACCTGAAATTTCTGGAGTATGGGAAGCAGGCTACTATCAAATTTATGTTGGCGATCGCACTGGTAGCCGACATCAATTTACTTTAGATATTTCTACCGATAACTAATTCTTAATTGTTAGTTGCTTTCTTCGATACTTTGAGCCGATACTTCCACCGCATCTACGTCTATTGTGCCAGGCGGAGTCATGCGACTAAAGCTTTCTGCTTCAACTTGTAAAGCTTCACCGCAGCTAGGACAATTAAATACCGTGTTTTTAAATCCCGTAAATTCGTAGCTGCATACGGGACATCGATCTTGAATTAGTTTGCGCCTCAACCACCATTGAAACCCCCAAAAGGCAACTACCGGAACTATAAAAAGTAGCGCAATCAAAATGATAAAGCCATTGATTATCCAGCCTAAACCTACACTGGTCAAGATAAATACAATAAGAATTATGCTTGCCCAGCAGCCAAGACCAGATGTATTAAGTTGAAGTAGTTTGTTAAAGCGATCATTCACTGTTATTAGCCACTTGCCCTTGAGGAATTATGATATCTCACCCTTTAATTTTAGTCTAACTCGATTTCGGATCGGCAATCACGGTCACACACTGTAGCAATCTAGCTAGAAACAATGGGTAACCGTGATTAATTGTGAATATTTACTTAAACATCAAAACTGTCATCTAACTGGGGAATTATGCTGCTGGCTTATAAGCCGTCCAATATTTACTAACAAAGTGATTTTCAACTTTAATATTGCTAAATCCTGCTGTTGTTAAACGCTCTTCTAGATTGTCGGTAGTGTAATGTCTATAGTAGGGTTCATGAAAGATAGCAGGAAAATTATTCATCATAGTTTGAAAATCAGGGGAGTCAATCGCCTGCATTGAATCACAGATTACGAACACACCTCCTGGTTGTAGGACACGAAACGCTTCGTTGATTACATTTTGTCTCGCAGCCGCGGGTAATTCATGAAATAAGAATACCGAACTGAGTCCGTGGAAATAGTTATCTAAATATGGTAATTGCTCGGCATTAGCCTGAAGCAGTTGGGGTAATTCACCTGATATCTCACAAAGTAGCTGATTGGCTTTGCGGAGATAGGCAGGAGATAAATCTGTACCAAACAAAGATACTTTAGGTAAAGTAGCACGAAGCATACGTAAGGTACGACCAGTACCACAAGCCACGTCCAAGACTTTGAGCTGTTGAACTGGTACATGGGAAAAAGTCTGTAGTCCTTGTTTAAGAGGGGCGAGGATTCGCCGACGCATTGCATCTGCTGCACCATTAAACAAAATCTCTACCTGTAAATCGTAGAGGTTGGCTGACATATCACTGAGATAGCCATCTGTTTGATAGTGAAAGTTTTGCAAATAATAGTCAGGATAGCCGACTCGATCGATTGCAGCATCAAAGCTTTGGAAATCTTTCTTTTCTAAGCGTCCCCAAATTTTGAACATATCTAACCAAACTTCGGGATAATAACGGAAGAAATCAGACCATGGATTGTCAAACAGCAAGCTATTGGGGTATATTCCCTGTTGAGCATCCTGCCAATCTTTTTCTTCTAATGCCTTTAGTTTTACCTGAAGTATTTGAAAAACTTCAGGATCGAGAGGCTGGCTTTTGCTGGCTTGTTCGGGAATAATTGTTTTAGTAAGGCGATCGCTTACTAATTTATGTACGAAACCGAATACTTTTTTACTTTCTTGAAACCCTTGATAGGCTACTCTGGTTAAAGGTTCAGGAATGAATTGATCTAGATTTGGAGTTGACTGCATGAATGTAGATTAAGATAATTGCGATGTGCCAGATTAAAGATTGCTGGCAGCTTGATTTAAGTTTTATTGTGTTTTATCGATATATTTAAAGTATAAACAACTAACCTAAAGAAGATAACTATAAATAGAAAAAGGCAGCCAAATTATTAGCAGCCTTAAAAAATATTTGGCATATACGATTAAAAAATTTAGTCTATATATCGTACTACTTCGTTGCTATGCAAACAGACTTTAGGCATAAGAGCATTTATTATCATCATCGGCACGATATCCCACCGCACAAAGCACAGATGACGACTCTGTGTAACTAGGTAAAATCCAAACTAACCGATCCTCATTATTAGGTATGATTCCTCTAGATCGACCCGATCCTGTTCGCTTAGAAATTTTTAATAATCTTTATCAGTTTATTGCTGAACAAATGGGTATTGTCTTGCAGAATACTGCTACTTCAGTAAATATCAAAGAGCGATTAGATTTTTCCTGTGCAATTTTTGATAGCTATGGCTCTTTAGTAGCCAATGCGCCTCATATTCCTGTACATCTTGGCTCAATGAGTGCTAGCGTTATTAGCTTAATTGAGGCAATGAGAGATGAAATTCAATCAGGCAATATTTATTTATCGAATAATCCCTACAATGGCGGAACACATCTTCCTGACGTGACGGTAGTTACTCCCGTTTTTAATGAGCAGATTCGACCCATCTTCTATGTTGCTTCTCGTGGCCATCAGGGAGATCTCGGTGGTATAACTCCAGGTTCAATGCCGCCCTACAGTCGAAATATTGAGGAAGAAGGAATTTTATTCGATAACTTTTTGTTGGTAGAAGGAGGAAAATTCAGGGAAACTGCTGTTAGAGAAGTTTTAGCTAATCATACTTATCCTGCCAGAAATCCTGACCAAAATATTGCTGATTTTAAAGCACAGATTGCTGCGAATAATCGTGGAGTAAAAGAATTGCTTAAAATGGTCGATCAATATGGGATAGAAACTGTACAGACTTATATGCAGTTTGTTCAAGATAATGCTGAAGCAGCAGTAAAAAAGGCGATCGCCGTGCTGCAAGATGGTGAGTTCGTTTGTGAGATGGACAACGGTGCCAAAATACAGGTAAAAGTAACTATAGATCGACACAGCCTTGAGGCAACCGTTGATTTTACAGGTACTTCTACTCAATTAGATAACAACTTTAATGCTCCTGCTGCGGTATGCCAGGCTGCTATCTTATATGTTTTTCGAACTTTGGTTCAGGATCGTATTCCCCTTAATGCAGGTTGTCTTAAACCGCTAAAAATCATCATTCCTGAAGGCTGTATGCTTAATCCACAATATCCCGCTGCTGTGGTCGCAGGAAATGTAGAAACATCGCAAAATATTACCGATTGCCTATATGGTGCTTTGGGAATTATGGCCGCATCCCAAGGAACGATGAATAATTTTACTTTTGGTAACACACAGTATCAGTATTATGAAACTATTTGTGGTGGTTCGGGTGCAGGTAAAAATTTTGCGGGTACTGATGCGGTACAAACTCAGATGACTAATTCTCGTCTCACCGATCCAGAGATTTTAGAGCAACGTTTTCCCGTACTTTTAGAAAACTTTAGTATTCGTCAAAATAGTGGTGGAAAAGGACGTAACTGTGGTGGGAATGGTGTGGTGAGGAAAGTACGGTTTCTAGCCAAGATGACAGCGGGAATTTTATCTAATCGTAGACGTATTTTGCCTTTTGGTTTGGCGGGAGGCGCAGCAGGAAAAGCTGGTCGAAACTACATTGAAAAAACTGGCATTATCGAAGAATTAGGTAGTAAAGCTACAGTAGAAATGCAGCCTGGAGATACATTGGTGATTGAAACTCCAGGCGGTGGTGGGTATGGCCGATCACAAGAGCATTTCTAATTTTAACTTACTGCGCTTTTCAAACCAGTAGACCACAATACTAAAATTTAAACAAGCTAAAAGTGAGACAGTTGCGTCCCTGAACGGACGACGCGAAGCTTACCCGAAGGGCTAATAGCGCAGCGCGTACGCGGACGTGCCTCCAGGCACTAATCCTTTAGGGCAGATCGTCCCGTCGTGTTTTGGGTAAGAATATTCTTACCCAAAAGCCGACGAGTCTTGCGACGATATCCGAAGGTGTCCCTAAAGGGATACACTTCGATATATCCTTTAGGACTGCTTCAAGAAAACGTAGTCTATTCAACTGAAAACGGCTGTAATTACAGTCCGAAAGTACAACAACATGTTGGTACAGAACATTGAAAGAAATATTGTATTAGCAGATGATATGTGGCTGGATCTATTAACTAGAGCTACTGTATTTGAATAAAATCTAATTGAGCAAACTAACGCATCAATAAAAAATAAATAGCGATCGCCGTAATTTACTAGAAAGCGATCGCTGTTGTTCTGTTGGCAAGTTTACTCAGAATAAATATTGATTATTTATATCTGTGAGCTATCTATGAGCCTCAATTGTCGTCAATAGAAGTACTCAAACGTAACTTTTGACAGTCAATTGTTTCGGAGATAATCGAGCTAATACTCATGCCAGTATGAATTTCTAACTTAGCTGCCAGCGGAGCTTTAAATATTAACCGTTGTCCAGGGAAAACTACTCGTTCAAAACACCAGTTAGGAATGTTGGTAATTCGAGCTACTTCTACATGAGCAGTAGCATTTACATAGCAACAAAGAGCAAGTTGAGAAGTAGGTGGGGTAAGAGAAGATAACATTGTTTTAATTTTTTTTTAGGCTGTATGCTCGGTCAGTGATGTTTTTTCTTTTAAGCTTGCTTCAACTAAACACTGATTAAACGCTTTGACTTAAAGATGGCTATAAAAAATAAATAGCAAGCTAAAGATATTTATTTTTTTCCGATGACTACAAGCTTTAGGCTTGATCCCTAGTCTATCCTAAAGTATTTTTCCTGAATATCTATCTTTAGATATTATTTTTTAATGATTTCTCGGACTATTTTCGGACTTGAGAATCCACCCAAAAATTTAGTTTTCATTTTAACAAATAGGTTGATTAAAATTTTCTCAGTAAAATTACTGAAAATTAAATCCTAGAAAACACTGCGTTTGACGCTTTATGATTAATATGGCTTCAGTAGAAATACCAAACAACCAAATAGATAGAGTGAATTTTTTGCCCGCTTAATTATTGGGTTAAAAACGGTTGGCAATCAAAACAAAAATAAGTTTAACAGTTTGAGGAGCTTTAGATTTTTTTAAGATTTCCGATATCCGAAATCTTGTTCTTGCCTAAAAACACAGCACGAGCAAAATAGCCATTTAATTAAAATAGCTTTATGACAACTAATAAGAACCTTTAACAGCAGGATCTATTCCCCAGGATTGAATTCAGGGCGATATTTTTGCTGAACAATTACATAAACCTTTAACGACGTTCTTCTTTCGAACAAGATAAGCTTGTATAACTTTAGAATTGTTAATCTGAGGAATCAATTATGCGGGTTTTATTACTATACCCTTTATTTCCCCAAAGTTTCTGGTCGTTTGAGAAAACACTAGCCTTAGTAGACTGCAAAGCTCTGATGCCACCTTTGGGTTTAATTACTGTGGCAGCTATATTGCCACAAGAATGGCAGTTTAAGCTAGTAGACCACAATGTCCAAGAAATTACTGAGTCAGATTGGGATTGGGCAGAATTAGTAGTTATCTCGGGCATGATCGTGCAGAAAAACGATATGTTAGCTCAAATAGCCGAGGCTAAACGCCGAAACAAATTAGTTGCTGTTGGAGGCCCTTACGCCACAACTTCTCCTCAAGAAGTAGAGGCGGCTGACTTTTTAATCTTAGACGAGGGAGAAATTACTTTGCCTATGTTTATCGCTGCAATTGAACGTGGCGATCGCGAAGGCGTTTTTCGTTCAACAGAAAAGCCTGCGGTAACTGAAACTCCAATTCCCCGTTATGACTTACTAGATTTGACTGCCTACGACAATATGTCGGTACAGTTTTCGCGTGGTTGTCCTTTCCAGTGCGAATTCTGTGACATTATCGTGCTTTATGGGCGCAAACCCCGTACCAAGACTCCCCAGCAGCTACTAGCAGAATTAGAGCGTATTTACGATCTAGGTTGGCGTGGCGCAGTTTTCATGGTGGATGATAATTTCATTGGCAACAAACGTAACGTTAAACTGTTGCTTAAAGAATTAAAAATTTGGATGGCAGAAAAAAGCTATCCGTTTGGCTTAACCACCGAAGCTTCGGTAGATTTGGCTCAAGATGATGAGTTAATGAAATTAATGGTCGAATGTAACTTCAAAAAAGTCTTTTTAGGTATTGAAACTCCCGATCAAGATAGCCTAGCTTTAACCAGTAAATTTCAGAATACTCGCGATCCTCTGACTGAATCGATCGATAAGATCACAACAGCAGGAATGCAGGTAATGGCAGGGTTCATTATTGGCTTTGATGGTGAGAAACCCCAGGCTGGCGATCGCATTGTCCAGTTTGTCGAACAAACCAATATTCCTTTGGCCATGTTTAGTATGCTCCAAGCTTTGCCTAGTACAGCTTTGTGGGATAGGTTAGCCAAGGAGGGTAGGCTGCTCAACTCATCGGCGAATATCAATCAGACAACCCTGATGAACTTTGTTCCCACCAGAGATATTGAAGAAATTGCCACTGAATATGTTAATGCTTTTTGGCAGCTTTACGATCCAGCAGCTTATTTAGATCGTATCTTCCGCTATTACATGAAATTAGGTGAGGCTAAAAACGTTCAATCTAAAAGACCGAGTTGGAAAACAATTCGTGCTTTAGGTTTAATCTTGTGGAAACAGGGTGTATTGGCTCAAACTCGCCTGTTATTTTGGCGTAATTTGATTCAGGTATTGTTGAAAAAACCCCGCCAGTTAGAGATTTATTTAACTTTATGCGCGTATCTCGAGCATTTTACCGAGTATCGTTTTATTGTCAGAGAACAAATTAATACTCAACTAGCTAACTACATAGCTTCTAAACCCAAAGCTGAAAGCATGGCTAGGTAAAAAAAATAGGAATGAGGGATCGAGAATGAGGTAAGAATTGAGCAGCTGTTCTGGTATTTTCTCTACTCCCTTGCTCCTCTGTTCTCAATTAAGGCGATCGCCTGTTTGGATATCAAACCAGTGAATTTTACTGGGTTGAATGACTAAGGAAAGGGTTCGATCTTGCCATTCGGTATCACTTGGTAATAAAGCTCTAATAGTAGTTTCCGAGCCGTTTATTCTTACGCTGATTAGATTATCTTTACCCAATTGTTCGACTAGATAAACTTGACCCACAATAGTTGTTTCTGATTCACCAGTAGCAACGAAGACATCTTCGGGTCTAATACCAAAGACAATTTGAGTAAGTTTTTCGCTCATAGCAGGTAGCTTAAGCTGATGTTTACCTAAAAGTGCTTTATCGTTCTCACATCTTAGAGTCAAAAGGTTCATTTGAGGGCTGCCGACAAAGCTAGCGACAAATTCATTAGCGGGATGGGAATAAATGCGACTGGGAGGATCGAGCTGTTGGATTATGCCCTGATTTAAGACTGCAACCTTAGTTGAAAGAGTCATTGCCTCAGTTTGGTCATGGGTAACATAAACTACTGGCTTGTTTTGCTCTTTAAATAGTTGTTTCATCTGCGCTCTAACTTGCTCTCGTAATAGAGCATCTAAATTACTCAAAGGTTCATCCAATAAAAATACTTCGGGATCTCTGACTAAAGCTCTGGCTAAGGCTACTCTCTGTCTTTGTCCCCCAGACATTTGACCAGGCTTGCGGTTAAGCAAACTGGTTAATTCTAATTGATGGGCTGCTTCGTTTACCCTACGTTTAATTTCAGCATCAGGCATTTTGCGTAGTTTCAGTGCTGTAGCAATATTTTCTGCTGCTGTCATGTGGGGATAAAGAGCATAGCTTTGAAACACCATTGCCATATTACGATCGCCAGGTGCAGCTCGATTGACATTCTTGCCGCCGATAATTACTTCCCCCCTGGTTGGAGGTTCTAAACCAGCAATGAGGCGTAGTAGAGTGGATTTTCCGCAGCCAGAAGGACCTAATAAAGTTAAAAATTCGCCATCATCAATTTCTAAGGAAACATCTTTTACAGGAATAACATCAGCTCGATATTTCTTTTGTAAATTTTGTAATTTTAGTTTTGCCATGTTTTAAATAAATAAATTCTTATATTCAGCTTTTACAATAAGAAAGTAGCCTACAAAATATTAGCTCCAGCTTAGATCGCAATGGCAGTAACTTTACAGCAATTAACTCAATGGAAACAGGCAGGACGCTCAATTATTTCTCTGACAGCCTGGGATTATAGTCTGGCGGAAGTTTTAGACCAGGCAGGAGTAGACATTATCTTGGTAGGGGATTCTTTAGCCATGGTCGGACTTGGCTATTCCAGTACTTTGCCCCTTACCTTAGATGAGATTATTCATCATGCCAAGGCTGTATGTCGCGGGGTAAAAAAGGCTTTGGTCGTTTGTGATTTGCCTTTTATGAGTTATCAGACTAGCGTCACTCAAGCTATGCTTGCAGCGGGAAGAGTTCTTAAGGAAACGAATGTATCCGCAATTAAGCTAGAGGGGGGGCATCCTCGGATTATTGAAACCGTTGCTGAATTAACTGCTGTAGGAATTCCCGTGATGGGTCATGTTGGTTTAACTCCCCAGTCATTTCGAATTTTGGGCTATAAGCAGCAGGGAAAAACGCCTGAACAGGCTAATCTAATTCTCGATCAGGCGATCGCTCTAGCTCAAGCAGGAGCGTTTGCTATTGTTCTAGAGCATATTCCTCACGATCTGGCTGCGGTTATTACTGATAAAATTGCAATTCCTACTATTGGTATTGGTGCAGGAAATCAATGTGATGGTCAAGTTTTAGTCACCGCCGATTTGTTGGGCTTATCGGCAAGACAACCACCGTTTGCCAAGTCTTATGTCAATTTACGGCAACTCATTATCAATGCCGTGTCAGATTTTACTCAAGAAGTACAAAATCAACAATTTCCTTAATTTCTTTAATTTTAGTTGTTTGCTGTTCGATGACTTATTTAATTGCTACTTTTTATAAATTTGTAACCATATCAGAACTCGAAGCCGTTAAAACGAGTATTCTCACTTTATGCCGGGATAAACAGGTCAAAGGTACGATTATCTTGGCAAAAGAAGGGATTAATGGCACGATCGCCGGCACTAGTGATGCGCTCGCCGATGTTTTAATTACGTTGCGTCGTCTTCCTGGTTTGGCAGATTTAGAACCTAAACAATCTACTGCGGAAAAATTACCTTTTGCCAAATTAAAGGTCAAAATTAAACCAGAAATTGTCACTTTGGGTATACCTGAGGTCAATCCTACTCAGCAGGTAGGTACTTACGTTGAGCCTCAGCATTGGAATCAGGTAATTAGTAACCCAGAAGTAGTCGTTATCGATACTAGGAACGATTATGAAGTAGAAATAGGCAGTTTTAAACGGGCCAAAAACCCCAATACTCAGTCTTTTCGCGATTTTCCCGAATACGTTACTCAAAATCTCGATCCACAAGTGCATCCTAAAGTAGCTATGTTTTGCACTGGCGGAATTCGTTGTGAAAAAGCTTCTGCATATTTGCTTTCTCAGGGATTTAAACAGGTGTATCATCTCCAAGGAGGCATTTTAAAATATTTGGAAACCGTATCTCCTCAAGAAAGTATGTGGTCAGGAGAATGCTTTGTCTTTGATGAAAGAGTTGCAGTTAAAGAAAGACTAGAGCCTGGTAGTCATCAACTTTGTTACGCTTGCGGTCATCCCATATCAGAAGCGGATCGAAACTCGCCTCAATATGAATCGAATATTTCTTGTCCTCACTGTTGCGATCGTCTAACTCCAGAGAAGCAAGCTCGCCAAGTAAATCGTCGTCGAGCTAGAAAAGAGCGAAGGCAACGGCACGATCATACTTTTGAACAAAAAACTTGAATTTGTGCAGACGCTTCAGAAATTGCGTCCTCTTGAATTTATGGATCGAGATATTTAGTCTCAGCCACAAGTTTAATTTTTATCCCAGCCTTCTATCCCCGAACTTCTATAGGAAATATAGAGAGACTCGCTTTGTCGCTGACGGTAACGAGACAGTCTTTTACGAGATTTCAAAGCTTCCCTAGCTATGTAGCTAAACCACTGATTGACATCAGCGCCAGACTGATAACCATCGATTAAAGCTTCTTCAGAAACTTCTAACAAGATCCCAACCAAATCTGAAGCCCAAAGCTCTAAATATCGATTATGTAGATTTGATTCCTTTTTCCAATGCGGTAAAGTTTCATCTCCTACTCCCATGTTTCTGGCGAGTTCAATCAGATCGTAGTGATCGGTGTACCAGACATTTTCATAATTCATATCAGGAAAGATATTTGCTTTACTAGCAAGAATATCGATGATAGAAATAATAATACTGTTAATCTTGTTTTGCTCTGCTGAAGTATAGTGTTCTTTGACAACTGCCCGTAGCATTTGTGCTAACTCGCCATATCTATGTTGAGCAATATTACAAGCTTGCTGATAATTTTGACTGGCTAAATTATAGAACTTGTCATGTTTTGTTTTTGGTAAGCTATTATGTCGTTTCCTTGCTTTGTACAGTTGAGGATTGTGAGTAGTTTCAGATAAAAGATTTGGCAGTAGTTTGGATAGAAACATATCAAAATTAATCTCTATAGATAGCTCGATAATAAAAATTAAAGGTTGGTTCTTGTGTTTTCAAGGCTGTATTTTAAAATCATTACCTAAATGGTAATCATGAGAAATGATTTCGATCGCTTTATTTATAGATCTACATCTTTATCTTTATTAGGATTACTATGGATGACAGCATCAACAACCTAATTATTTATCCCAATATAGAAACCGCTGCTGCTGCTGTATGCCGAAAATGGTGTCAACAACAGGGTTATACAGATTCTTTTTATCTACATGGTAGCTGGTGGACATTTCCACCCCAGGGAGTTATGCCTGTTAAAATTCATCATGTTATCGATCTTGCTCAAACCAAAGCCGAACGGGTTTTGATTAAGTATTATTCCATTGCTCTTTCTGTTGCCCTTCTTCCCGATGGCTGTATTGCTCCTCATAATCATCCTGAAGTTTGATTGTTTAAACTTGCTGGGCAAAAGTCAAGAGTATTTAAATAACAATAAAACAAATAAGTAAGAAAATCAGTTTTAATAACCAAGACTCAATATCTATAGCAAGTGAACTATATATTTAGTTATAAAACGAGCTAATAGCTATTAGCTAATAGCTAATAGCTATTAGCTTTTGATCGACGTGTCTTAACCTTTGCTTCGAGTGCTATACATATTTATCCTACAAAATTGTAACCGCCGAAGGCGCATTACCGTTCATCAAAATAAAATAAAAAAGACGAGTATCGACTACTCGTCCCAACTATAAATGTTTAAATTTACTGGCAATTAGCTAATGGGTTTTTCTAATCACGAGATCTTAATAGAGTCATCAGAATGTAGTAGAACAATAATGCTACGGAAGCAAATAGCTCTAAAGATGCTGCAACATGCTGGTGAGTACCATATCGATGAATAATGTTCGACGTAGTGTACAAAATTGCCACCGAGGCAAAGACAATCATTGCCACTGAGAAAATTAAACCCAGGGTGAAGCCGAACAATACGCTACAGATAATTAAACCCAAAGCAATAAAACCGCCAATTCTGAGGAAGTTACCTAAAAAAGAAAAGTCTTTACCGCTAGTAAATGCAACGGTAGTAATACCTGCAAACATCATCAAGGTGAGAATAGCAGCAGTCGTAACCAGATTACTATCTTCAGTGTATGCAGTAGCAATATATAGTATCGGGGCAAAAATCAAGGCTTCACCTACAACATAAACCCCTAATCCTGTATACTGTACGCCTACTTGGTCTGCTTTTGCTACTAAACTTTGAGACAACCATCCTAGTAAAGAAAAACCCCCCAAAATCATCAACCAGCCGAATCTATTCCCAGCAATGAAACCAGTAAGTTCTTGGGCAATGCCAGTTTGGAATAAAATAAACTCTACTAGGATAAAAGCTACAATCGCACCTGCTAGATGAATATAAGTGTTTTTAATAAATTTAACGCGATCATTAGGACTCGCTTGAGCAACGCTAACCATAGTTTGTATACCTCATTTAATCTTAATAAGTTTCTAAGTTTAAAGATTTAATCTTAGTCATAACTATCTGTATATTAACCAAAGCAAGTTATTTGATTAGTGAGCTCAATTAACAATTAAGTTATTTATTGTTTTCTTGCGTCAGCTTTAAATTGATAATTGATAATCCTAAAATACCTAAAAATAGGACTAAACCAATAGTACAGGCATAGCTAATATCTAAATCTTGAAATGCTCGCTCGTAAAGATAATAAACTATAGTTTTAGAACTATTTCTCGGCCCTCCTTGAGTCATAATAAAAATTTCTTCAAATACTTTTGTAGCTGAAATTGCTGAAATTACTGCTACTAAGAATAAATAAGGGCGCATCAGGGGAATAGTAATATCCAGATGTTTTTGCCAGCTATCTGAACCATCGATCGCTGCTGCCTCGTATAATTCTGGAGGGATTGACTGCAATCCTGCTAGATAGATTACCATGTAATAACCCAAGCCTTTCCAGATAGTGACTAACATGACACTCCAAATAGCTAAATTGGGACTAGTTAACCAGGGAATACCTTCGGAAAAGCCAATTTGTTGCAGAAATTGATTTAATAAACCATTTTGAGTATAAAGAGCTTTCCAGGCGATTCCTGCTACTACCATTGAAATTACAACAGGGGTATAAAAAGCAGTACGAAACCAATTTATGCCTCGCAATTTTTGATTGACAACAATAGCCAACCATAAAGGTGCAATTACCAAAATCGGCACGACTCCAATTAAATACAGCAGAGTATTTTTAATTGTTTGCCAAAATATTTCATCTTGCCACAGCCGTTGAAAATTTTCCCACCCTACCCACTCAGGAGGCTGAGTAATATCGTATTCATATCTGGTAAAGCTAAGGGCAAACGCCTGAATCGCGGGAAAAAAGACCGTCAATCCTAATAAAGCGATCGCCGGTAATAAAAACAGATAAGGAGTTAATTTTTGTTGGTTAAAGCGTGACTTTTGCAGGTTCATAAACGGATAATTTCTTAGCAATTGGCATCCGCCAGCCAGTACCAAAGGCGCGATCGGTTATTTTGATCCCTGGAGGTGCTTGACGGCGTTTAAATTCAGCACGGGTGACTAATTTGATTACCTTACTCACTGTTTCGGTGTCGTGTCCAGCTTCAACTATTTCTGCGGTAGATTGATGTTGGCAAACAATGCGGTCTAGGATATCATCTAGTATCTCATAAGGTGGCAAAGAATCAGAATCTTTTTGCTCGGGCTTTAATTCTGCACTGGGGGGTTTAGTAATAATATTTTCGGGGATAATTTCCTGGTTACGATTCAACCAGCGACATAGTTTAAACACTCTCGTTTTTGGCACGTCGGCAATTATCGCTAAACCACCATTCATATCGCCATATAGGGTACAGTAACCTACCGCCATCTCAGACTTGTTACCCGTAGACAGCAGCAGATAACCAAACTTATTGGCGATCGCCATTAATAAATTACCTCTGATCCGCGACTGAATATTTTCCTCCGCAATACCAAACTTGGTTCCAGAAAACATCGGCTCGAGTATTGTATCGTAAGCCGCCATCGCTTTTTTAATCTCGATCTTCTGGCTTTTTATTCCTAAGTTATTGACTAGATCTACCGCATCACTAATAGAATGATCCGAACTATAGGGGGAAGGCATCAATACTCCTAAGACATTCTCTGCACCTAGAGCTTTTGAGGCGATCGTCGCTACCAAGGCAGAATCTATTCCACCGCTTAAGCCTAAAATAGCTTGATTAAAACCACACTTTCTAACGTAGTCTTTTACGCCCAACACCAAAGCACTAAAAATTTCTTGATTACTCTCTTGATCTTCCTGATGAAGTGTAGAGTAAACTGTTTGAACAGAAATATTTTCCTCTACTCTGCTTATCTTCTCCTCTTTTGCAGAAGAAGACACTAACTTATCTAACTCCATAACTACCAAATCTGACTCAAAACCTTTAGCATGACTAACTATTTTTCCCTCACTATTAAACATGACGCTGTTACCATCAAAAACTAGATCGTCATTTCCCCCAACCTGGTTGGTATACAACATTGGCTTGTGATAACAAGTAGCTGCATGATGCAGCATCGCCTCTCTTAGTTTCTGTTTACCCAATGTATAGGGAGAAGCCGATAGGTTGACAATTACATCTACTCCCAACTGTGCCAACTCTTCAATGGGGTTAACTTCATAGTTGCGTTTTCCCCAAAACTGTTCATCATTCCACAAGTCTTCACAAATGCTTACACCAACTGTTACCGAGTCAAGCGTAAAATAATTTGCCTCATATCCTGGTTCAAAATAACGATCCTCATCAAAGACATCATAAGTAGGCAACAGACGCTTATGAAAAACTTGCTTGATTTCTCCCCCGTCTAGTAACGCCATGCTGTTATAAAGTGGTTTTTGTCCTTTAGATGTTGCGTGAGGATTATTTTCTACTGTACCTACTAAGACAGCAATGTTTTCTGGTAACTGAGTGGCGATCGCATTTAACTCTTTACTCATCGATTCGACAAAGTCAGGATAGAGTAACAAATCTCTGGGAGGATAGCCACAAAGCGATAATTCAGGTGTCAGCAATAGGCGGACATCTTGTTTTGCTGCGTTTTTAGCAGCAGTGATTATTTGTTGAGCGTTATGAGTAATATCGCCGATAGTGGGGTTGAGTTGTGCGATCGCTATTTTCATGGTTTTATTTCGCGTTTATATACCCAGATGTTGCGGATAAAAGTCCTCGAATAAGGGCAAAGATGCTAAGAGTTGTGTTAAGTAATTAGTTAGTGCTGAGCGAATTGAATAGTAGCGTTGGTTATTTGTTATCTGCAATACTTGTTGTGAAGTTTTTCAGTTGCTTAACTTGGGTTTTTGTAGAAAGAAATCTGCTAGTTAATTCTCATAATTTTAGAGTTTTGGTTTTATTGATCGAGCCGATTAATTTAATTTAGATTTCCAGATAGAAAAATTAAATAAACAACAAAGGTTTATCTTTAAGCGGAGCAAAAGCGGCTGAATCAAACTTGTATAAACTTGCAGGACGACCAGCACCACGAGATACTTTAACTCTTGTATCTGATAAGAAACCGAGCTTTAGTAAACGAGATCTAAAATTAGAATAGTCGGAAAAATTTTCTCCTAAAATTGTGCAATAAAGTTGATAAACTTCATTTAAGGTAAATTCGGTTGGCAAAACATCAAAGGCAATTGGACTATATTGCAGTTTGTTTTTTAGCCGATTCCAGCCATATTTAAAAATTTCATCGTGATCGAAAGCTAATTTAGGAATTTCAGTTACTTTGTACCAGGAAACACCATAGTTTGATTGATTAATAATTTTTGCTGCTTCATATCTAACCAAGGCAAAATAACTTACCGATAAATATCGCACTCCAAAGCTATCGAAATTTTCTCTGGGATCTCTACCAGGATCGCCAAAAGAATATAGCTGTTCTAAATATAAATTATCTACTTGAATTTTCTCAGCTAAAGTGCGATAAGCAGCATCGGTTAAAGATTCTCCCTGGCGTACTAATGTGCCTGGTAAACTCCAATAATTATTAAAAGGTTCATCATTTCTTTTACGCAATAAAACTAAGACGCGATTGTAAGCAGTATCTACCGAAAAAATAACGTTATCTACGCCTACTTTAAAGTCCGCTAAACTCTCTAATTTGGTATTAGCTTTGTGCTTTACTTTAGAATTAGTTTTCATACTTTTTCCTCTTGTCTCGGTTGGTTAGCTTCTATCGTTGCGTTATACAAATTTTTCTGGAAAATGTATTCTCTAACCGAAAGAGTAACTAAACTTGGATCTTTTTGTAAACGATATGTACTAGAGGATACTTTTGGCGCATTTAAATTTGCGATCGCAAATTTACCCCCAACTTGAGCTAAAGATGCTAAATCTGTTTCTTTCATGTCATATCCTAGACGGGGTACAATTAAAACCTTGACCTGCGTCAATAACTTTTCAATACGATACCAGCTAGTAATCTGCGGTAAAATATCCGAGCCAATAACTAGGCTAAATTCAGCTTCTCCCCATTGATTCTTAGCTTTGTTAACGGTAATTAAAGTACGGCGATCGCTTAATTCTGGTTGCAGACTGATATTATTACAGGGAAGGTTAATGTCAGTAATCGCTAGATCCAACATTTTTGTGCGATCGCCCAATGGGGTTTGATGCTGCTTAAATGGATTATCTGATGCCCAAACTATTACGAGATCGTAATGCTGGGATAACCAGTGTAAAATAGTTTGATGTCCTACCGTCGGCGGATCGGCACTTGTACCAAACAAGGCTATTTTTTTCATTGGTTAATTAGTAGTTACTGGATTTTGCTTCGTTACAGACTGACGTAAAGATTCCAAAGCGAAAGAAATATCAACGCTAAAGACATCTGGATTACTGATTTGGCGGATGTTAGCAGTAAGACTGGCTACGGAAGTTGCGGTGCGTTGTCGAATTTGTTCTAAGGTCACAGGTTCACCGCCTTGAAAAGCGCACCGCCCACGGTCGGGTTCCCCGACCATGTGGACGGAGCAAGTCGGCGGTGCTTGCCTGTGACCGCATTCCGCGGTAAGAAATGATGGTAATCTTTCACCCGCCTGCATGACGATCTGTAATAAGCTTTGTTCATTTTCTTGAGCTGACTCTTGTTTTAATCCCAAGCGATCTGAGTGGATCTTTCCATCAATAACAGTACGAAATATTTGTTTGCAACCAGGATAAGTTAACTTGTTACTGGATTCTTTCATGGTGGGAATGCGATCGATTTCTACTAACTTATACACCCCGT
Source organism: Coleofasciculaceae cyanobacterium (assembly GCA_036703275.1). Taxonomy (NCBI): domain Bacteria; kingdom Bacillati; phylum Cyanobacteriota; class Cyanophyceae; order Coleofasciculales; family Coleofasciculaceae; species Coleofasciculaceae cyanobacterium. The sequence goes on from DATNPK010000021.1 coordinate 103,545, forward strand.
TTACTGGCACACCTGTAACTACCTTTGTCCCGATCCCATAACCGTCTATAGCTGCACCCTGTTGTCTTAGTCGATTAATTTCCCATTCATCTAAATCTCCACTGGCAAAAATTTTGCTGTCAGGTAAATAAGAATGCACCTGTTGCGATAATTTTACTAAATCTCCTGAGTCAATTCGCACTCCTGATACGCTCATTCCTGCTTCTACCTGCTTTTGTAAGCGCTTAGCCGCTGCTATGGTGTCATAGGTATCAATTAACAGTGGTGCGTGAGGAAAGTAATTCTGAAAAGCTTTAAAAGCTTCATCTTCGCTTCTAGCTACGGCATCGATCGCCATAACTAAAGCATGAGCCATTGTCCCCCTAGGTTTTTCTTTTAATTTCAGTGCTGCCAAAACATTTGATGTGCCGTCAAACCCTGCTGCCAAAGCTGCTCTAGCTGCCCAAACTGCTCCCTGTGGGCTAAAGGCTCTTCTAGTGCCAAATTCTAGAAGATCTGCATCTACTCCGGCAACGTCTCTAATTCTCGCTGCTTTAGTAGCAATCATCGTTTGATAGTTAATTGTATTCAGTAAGTATGTTTCTACTAACTGTGCCTGCCATAGCGGTGCTTCGATTCTTAAGATCGGCTCATTAGCAAAAATTGCTGTCCCCTCAGGCACTGCCCAAACATCTCCTGTAAAACCAAGTGACTCTAATAGCTGCCAAAATTCCTGGGGTGCATGATCGAAAATACCTGTCTCTTGCAACGCTTGAATTTGTTCTGAGTTAAAGCTCAATTGCTCTAGATATTCCAACGCCTGAGCCAACCCCATAGCAATTAAATAGCCAAAATTATTAGGTAAACGTCGCACAAATAATTCAAAACTGGCTCTTTTGTTAGCAATACCCTCTCCCGTATAGCACGCCGTCATAGTTAGTTGATATAGATCTGTTAATAAAGAATAGTCTTGGGGGTTTATATTAAGCCCATCTTGTGCTATATTTGTTTTCACAATAATAATTTAAAATATTTTTGGTATTTATTACTATAATTATACTCGTAAGAAATTATATATTGTCAAGTTCAATAATATCTAAAGATTAAAACAGAGCAGACGAAAGCTAAAAATCATTAAAGGCAAAGGTTTTAGAAATTAGTCAAGGGAGTGCGATCGCACTTATTAAATCAAAGCAATTGAACCAAGTTGAACTTTGGTCTGTTAAATACAAGAATAATCAACTTAGTTTTTAAATTTTTGCCAGTAACATTCTGCTTATTATTTGTAACTTCGCTCTTGTTCTTACTTACGATGAAATCATTACTAATTAAGACTGTCGAATACCGAGATGAAATAGCTGCAATTAAGCACATTAGAACCAAAGTATTTCAGTCAGAACAAGGAGTATCGGCAGAGTTGGAGTTTGATGGTTTGGATGATGCCGCAGTTCATTTGCTGGCATACCTCGATGATCGCGCGGTGGGTACAGCCAGAATTAGAAATATAGATGATATTACAGCAAAAATAGAAAGATTAGCCGTGTTGCCTGAAGCCAGAAAGCGAGGTATTGGCAAAAAATTGATGGCATCAGCCTTAGAAACTATTTCCGCTCAGAATAAATCTCAGGTAATAGTTCATGCTCAAGAATATATTGCACAGTTATATCGGCAGTTGGGGTTTGAAGTAATAGGAGCAAGATTTACCGAAGCAGGTATTGCTCATGTGAAAATGCTCGCGCAGCTATCTTGAACCAATTAGGTCTTGATTTATGCCACAGCTCGATAAATCCGTATTACGGCGTAACATTCTGCAACAAAGACAGTCTCTATCCGCCGCTCAATGGCAAGCAAAAAGCAGTTTAATTTGCGATCGCCTTAAAGCTGATAGTTTATTTAAAAAGGCGCGTACTATTCTGGCATACTTCAGCTTTCGTCAGGAAGCAGATCTTGCCTTATTATTTGATTTAAACAAAAACTGGGCTTTCCCTCGCTGCGTTGGCAAATCCTTGGTTTGGCATTCGTGGCAGCCTGGAGAAGATTTAGACTCTGGTAAATACGGCATTAAAGAACCATTAAAAACTGCAACCGTTGTTTCTCCGGCAACAGCAGATTTAATTCTTGTTCCCACAGTCGCCTGCGATAATCGAGGATATCGTTTGGGTTATGGCGGAGGTTTTTACGATCGTTTATTAAGTTCTCCTCAATGCTTAAATATACCTACTGTTGGCATCACATTTGATTTTGCTTACATGCTTGAGCTGCCGATAGATATCTGGGACATAAAGCTAAATTTTATTTGTACCGAATCTAAATTTAATATTTATTAAACGCTCTCAAGCTATTTCTGCTTTAAAGTTAGGTGTTTTGAAATATTTATTCAAGAATTAAGCTTTATACGATAAACGTTATTTCTACCTCTTTTTGAGATGGTTCATTGTTGATTAACAGTGATTAATCGCTATGCTAGATCGACTAAACAAATTATAATCAAGATATATTAAGAACCCTAAAAGAATAAATGAGTAATTGTGCTTACTCAGCTCTATTTAACCATCAATTTCATTTAAGGTTTGTTAAGTTGTGAAGAATAAGTATTTAAAAAAAATAGTGCTTTTGCTAATCTAAATAAACAGTGATTGATCGACTTATATTTAAATATTTATTTCATCGTAGTTTTTTAGGCAAATTAGTATTTTCCAAATTTTCCCAATCTTCTTATGCAACACTTTCAGGACGAATGGATTCAAGAATGGTGCGATCGCAATGGTTGGACAGACTTATTTATGGAACGCTATAACCATTACTGGGCGTTTCCTCCTAATTGCGTTATGCCTGAGCCTATTCCTCAAAAAGTAATGAGGCTGATTAAAAGCGAAAAAGGTCTTAGTCACAACGAGCAAAAGTGGTTATATTTCGCGGTGGCAATTAGCGTAACTGCTCTTTTGGCTAGCTATTTTATACTATCCCCTATGCCCCTAATGTTTGCTTTTGGATTTGATGCTATTACTGTCGCTCGTATGGATTGCGAAGTATAGTTAAACCTGATTTTTCGTTTAGTAATTAGTCTTGGCAGCCTCAGTTTAAATATATTTTGATTCGGAAATAATGCCAAAGTATTGACTTTAGTAGGCGATCGGAAGACGATGAATAGTGGTGCAGTTGTCCTTGACCTAAAATTCACTAGGTTTAGATGTAGGCTGCCAATAAAACATCAGAGTATTGAATAGTTTGACTATGTTTGATTTAGGTAATAATCGACCAGAAATAGCTGAACAAAAGTGGCGATCGCAATTAGACTTTTTTGTTAACGATTATGAGCAACAGCTCGCTGCTCTAGTCTGGGGATTAAAGCAAGAGTGGGGAGAAACTAACGATGTTTTAGGTATCGATCTTCAGCCTACACCACATTTTGTGGCTTGTTCTCAAGAAAGTTTGGTACAATTGAACCACAATACCAAAGGCAGAATACAGGAAATATTGGGTATTGTTGATGGTCACGACTCAGCACTAGAGGTGGTTATAGTTGGTATTGGAGAAGGGCAAATAAAGTTAATTAATTTCCAGCCTGAAACGACTCCTGCTAATTGTTTTGCTGCTACAGATGGCGATGTAGATCGATTAATAGATACTTTAGAAAAAGCTTTAGCAACATATATTAAGTGAACCACAATCGTTAAGTAGCATTAGTAAATTTGCTGTTTAATTGAGAAAACATAGCTAAAAAGCCAGACTAGAAAGTAAGTATTGTTAAAACAAGATTTATTTAATGATCAAAAAGTAAAGGTATCAAAGCGAGCGCCTTGAATTAAGTTTCTTCGATGATTACTTTACCTTTGAAAACAATATAGTTGTAAATATTATATGCCAGCATAATCGGAATCAAAAAACCAATAAAAACAATCATAAATACCAGAGAACTAGGACTGGCAGCAGCCTGATAAATTGTAATTTGCATGGGAATAATATAGGGAAATACAACTAACCCTAATCCGATAAAAGATAGTAGAAACAATAGTAAAGTCCAAACAAATGGTCGTGTTTCTTGTTCTGAGTAAAGACTTTTGAGTAATAAAAAGATTAGCAAAGCTCCTAATAAAGGAATCAAGACAAAAATATACAATAAAGGTGCTTCAAATAGTCTAGTTCTAGCACTCTCGGAAAAAATAGGTGTGGTGATTGTTAAATAAACCGCACCGATAAATGTAGTAACTGCTGAAATTTTGGCAGTCAAATTATGAGTAGTCTGTAGGTCTCCCTCTGTCTTTAAAATAAGATAGGTTGAACCAATTAATACGTAACCTTGGATTAAAGTTAAAGCAACCAAAAGCGATCGCAAAGTTAACCAATCCCAAGTTCCCCCAGTAAAATGACCAGCACTATCAACGGTAATCCCCTGTAAAATTGCTCCTAAAGCGAATCCTTGTCCTAATGCAGCCAGAAAACTACCGCCACCAAAGGCTATATTCCAGAAAAGTTTAGTATTTGCATATTCGCGAAACTCAAAGGCAACGGCACGAAAAATCAAGCCAAAAACCATGACCGTAATCGGGATATACAAAGCCTGAAGGATCGTGCCATAAGCCAGCGGAAAAGCTCCAAATAAAGCTCCACCCATCAAAACCAGCCAAGTTTCATTGGCATCCCAAATATTGCCCAAACTAGTCATGAGTATGCCCCGACGCTCTTCATTAGAGGCGGTAATCGAAAGTATGCCTACTCCCAAATCAAATCCATCTAACATTACGTACAAAAATAAAAACAATGCTAATATGGCAAACCAAACTTGAGGGAGAAAATAATCTAAAGCTTCCATATTGTGAGGAATAAAGGGTGAAGAATAAAGAATGAGGAGGCTAATAGCTAATAGCTATCAGCTTAAAACAGTATCACTAGCAATTTGTACTTAAAATTACTGTTGTGCCTCTACGGGGCGACTATCAGGACGATGTTTAGCTGGATTGGTGTCCAATTCGGGATCAAAAGTTTCTCCTGGCACGGGGAGATCTAAATTAGGTCCCTGGCGGATAATACGACTACCAAAATAAAGCGCAAAGACAAACAAGATGCTGTAGACGACTGTAAAAGCAGTCAGAGAAGCCAAAACATTGCTTGCAGGTATTTGAGAAACTCCATCAGCGGTGCGAATTTCCCCATAAACAACCCAAGGTTGCCTGCCGACGCAGCGTACTATCCAGCCACATTCAACGGCAATGTAGCCTAAGGGTGCAGCCAGTAGCCAAAGTCTTAGTAACCAACGTTGTTGAGTAATATTTTCGGGTGAAAGCTTCCCCCTCAACCACTGTAGGGTAGTAACTGCCATTAATCCTGCCAGCATAAATCCGATCGCAATCATGATTCTCAAAGCATAGTAAATTAAGCCAATCTGATGTGGGCGATCTTCTGGAGCATATTCTTTTAAGCCCAAAACGGGTTCTGATAGTTGTGGCTTAATTTCGAGGATGTAGCTTAATAAGCCAGGAATAGAGATTTCCCAATCGTTTTGCTCTGCTTTGTCATTAGGTATGGCGATCGCACTCCAGGAGGGAGATTCTCCAGCAGGAATAGTTTTCCATTGAGCCTCCATTGCAGCTAGTTTCGTTGGTTGGTAATGATATACCTGTTCCCCGCTTAAATGTCCGATATAGAGCTGTAGGGGAGTAACGGCGATTGCGATCGCTAAGACAATTTTAAAGGAAAGAGTAAAAAATTCGGCATTACGTTGGTTGATAATATACCAGGCACTAATTCCTCCAATGACAAATAAAGAAGTTTCCAAAGTTGCAAAGAACATATGGAGGACGCTATTTAGCATGAAAGGATTAAAAATTGCCTGAAAGTAATCGCCAACCACAAAGTGACCGTCGACAAATTGTCCCCCGGCAGGGGTTTGCAGCCAAGAATTCGCACTCAAGATCCAAAATATAGATAAGTTTGCGCCTACCGCTACCATAATTGTGGCAAAGTAATGCATAATCGGTGGCACTCGTTCCCAGCCAAATAGCATAATGCCTAAAAACCCAGCTTCGAGGGCAAATGCCATGGATGCTTCAAAGCCTAAGACACTACCGAAAAAGTCTCCTACCGCCTCAGAAAAAGGCCCCCAGTTTGTGCCAAACTCAAATTCCATTGGTAGTCCCGAAGCTACCCCAATACCAAAATTTAGAACATAGAGTTTTGACCAAAAACGAGCGTGATAATAATAGTTTTGGTTACGAGTTTTAAGCCATAATCCCTCTATGATAATTAGGTAAACAGCCATGCCGGTAGTTAAAATTGGCCACAGCATATGAAAAATTGCGGTAACGGCGAACTGTAAGCGCGAAAGGATTACTGTATCGGATAAAAATTCCATCGATAATGTGTTGAAAATAGTCTAGTGATTTACTTCTATTGATGTGTAGATGTGTGTTTTGAGAGAAATTTTATCCTCCCTGGTTATTAGTTTAGCGATTATGTTGATTGAAAAAGTTTAAATAAAACTTGATAATTTGATTGAAAAACTAGGATTATTGTACCTAAACTGATGTAATGGAGCGACGATCAAATTCAGGCTCAATCTAATTTTTAATTTTTTAAAATGTATGTATTGTTAACTAGCCATCATTATTAATCATATGACGATAAGGTGAACAGTAGCGTCAGGACCATGATGTGTGAACGCCCCGTTTCGTCAATGAGAGCTTTTTCACCAAAGTTGTCCTAGAATACCGAACTTCTGTTGGTGGAAATAAACAGCTAAAATTTACTAGTATTGAACCAAATAATAAATATCGATATTTCAGGTAACTAAAATGTGGCAATTCTTGCTTACTTGGTTGGCGACGGCTGTTTCTTTGATCGTTACAGCATTTATCGTGCCTGGGTTTGCTATTGTAAGCTTCTCCTCTGCCATTATAGGAGCAGCAGTTTTGGGTTTAGTAAACGCAGTGGTCAAACCTATACTGATCCTGTTCACCTTACCACTAACAATATTAACTTTAGGACTATTTCTGCTGGTAGTAAATGCGATTGCCTTGGGTCTTGTAAGTTATCTTACACCTGGTTTGACGATAGCTGGTTTCTTCCCTGCTATGTTCGGCTCGATTGTCTTAACTTTAGTATCAGGACTGATTAATCAGCTTTTTTCTAACGTTGATTCATCTTATTAAGTAATATTAAGTAAACAAAAAAGGGTTGACACAACTTTGATTGTGTCAACCCCAAGCTTGGGAACGCGCTTTAACTTAAAATCTAATTCTTGTTACTGAAGAACTAATTTAACGTTGGCATTCTGTAAACCACGCTGTTTAACCTCAGACAAGGTTTTGTTAACAGCATACTTTTGGTTGATTGAGTTGATTAGCTCAGTTTGATTGTGCTTTTTAGCTACACCCCAAAGGTCAGCAATCAGGTCAAAAGTGCCATCGCTATTTTCTGACCAACCCAAGTCATATTCGCCTTCTAATGTTGCAACGATATCAGCACGAAGTCTTTGACCGTTGTAACCACGAACGTCGGCATTATTTTGAACATTAATGCCCAGATCGCGAAGAGAATTTACTAGAATTGCAGAATCGCTGATTTTGGTGCGTAAAGTGCTAAAGTGAGACATAAGATTTCCTCCAGTAGAAGAGAAGTAAACAACAACTTTAAAATCAATAATCGCCTACGTCATAATGAGCGACGAATTATTTTACTGAACTGCTAGCGATCGCTAGCCTCTGCTTCTGCAAATCTTGGGGAATCACAGAAGAAAGCCTGTTAAAACTCCAGTCGCTGATATTCAGCAACGGAGGCTGATGCAGGTCTAGCTCTTTGCCCAGCCCAATCCCTTAGGGCTGTTACCTGCTCAGTCATTGTCCGAGACAGCGGTAGGGTAGCTTTAATCGCAGCAATAATATCTAGCTGCGTAAACTCCCTGTCTTGAGCAAAAGCATCATACATTGCAGCGATGATTGCTTGCTCGATCTCTGCCCCAGAAAAACCATCTGATACCTTAGTGAGCTGCTCTAGATCGAAGCGATTGATCTCAGAACGTCTTTTCCCAAGGTGAATTTTAAAAATATCTGTTCTTTCTGCGGAACTGGGTAAGTCCACAAAAAATATCTCATCGAACCTTCCTTTGCGTAGAAACTCTCCAGGTAATCTTTCAACGCGATTGGCTGTTGCCATTACAAACACCGGTGATTTTTTTTCTTGCATCCAGGTTAAGAAAGAACCAAATATGCGACCAGAAGTACCTCCATCGGAGTCACCAGAACCTCCGCCCCCAGCAAAAGCTTTATCTAACTCATCGATAAATAGAATTACGGGCGAAATTGACTCGGCTGTTTTTAAAGCGCTACGTAGGTTTGCTTCAGAACGCCCTACGGTAGAACCATCGTAAACTCTACCCATATCTAGACGGAGTAGGGGTAAACTCCACAAACGGGAAGTTGTTTTAGCAATTAAGGATTTACCACAGCCTGGAACTCCCAGAATTAACATACCTTTTGGCTGAGGAAGTCCGTATTCCCTGGCTCTTTCAGTGAAAGCATTAGAACGTTGCTTTAACCAGCGCTTGAGTTCTTCTAATCCACCTACAGAATTTATGGTTTCGTCTTCTTCAATGTATTCTAGGATTCCATTACGGCGAATTAACTGCTTCTTCTCTGAAAGAACAATTTCTACTTCGCTCTCAGTTAACTGACCAGCCTTAACCTGCGCCTTACGATATACTTTCTCGGCTTCATCTTTAGTTAAGCCTAATGCTGCTTTAAGCAGTTTCTCTCTCGTTTCTGTATCTAGACGATTTGCTTTAGTTTTAGCTAGTCGCTCTGATAGTACTTGGTTGAGTTCAGCTAGGTTTGGTAAAGGGTAATCCAATACTACTACTTCCTTCTCAAGCTCTATCGGCAGAGTTTGTACTGGAGACATTAAAATGATTAGTTTGTCATATCCTTTGAAAGAAGCGATCGCATCTCTTAGCCATCTAGTTATTACTGGACCGTCTATAAAAGGATGAAGATCTTTAAATATATAGATTCCACCTTCTTTTTGTCTAATAGTCCATTCAATAGCTGCTTCAGGAGATACAGTATTGTGCTGAGTTCCTTGGCGAGGCTGACCATACTCAACCATCCCCCTGGTAACTGTCCAGACAAACACTCGCTTATATTCGGCATTATCTTTAGCAATTTTGGCAACTGCTTGCTCTGCTCGCTCCTCTTCTGGCGTTATCAGATAGATTAACGGGTATTGAGCCTGTACGAGAATATTTAGCTCTTCTTTCATGATGTCGACCCTACTGAACCTTCAGCATCCTAATGTTTTTTCTGCTAATCCTATAGAAGCTATCTACAAACAAGAAACTAGCTCTTCTTCGCTTGGGTTTTCTGAGCTACCCGTTTGGTTAGACATACTTAAAGAAATATCATCCTTCACGACGACGCTACTTTGGCTGCCAAGAGACACCATTTCTCCGTCTCGCATGACCATCGGTGCATCACAATCAGGACACAAATGCACCTGATGCGTTTTACCGTGAACAGAAGACTTAATTTCTTCTACCCTCTCAGGAAACTGCATATAAAAGGCGATCGCCTTTTCAACTACTGCCGACATAGACTCAACATCTACCGCTGCCTTAATTTTTAATTTCCTATGCAGTTCTGGAGGTATATATAAAGTTACTTTCTGCTTACTTTGCATATCACTAAGTTTAATAATTACCCGGGTATATATGTTAATTTACCGACTAAATTTGCTGCTGTCAAGACAGAAAGCTGTCATGACGCTATTATTGTAACAATACTTAACAAGTCGCTAGCTGTACCAAGATTTGTTATTGACAATCGGTAAGCTTACTCAAACACAGCACAATCTCATCAATGGCTTGAATTACAGGTTCACTTGATTGATTAATTAATTAATTGATCGCTCCTTAGTTCGTCAAGTCAGAGATTACTCCGCCGTCCTAAAGGACGACGCGAAGGACGCGCCTCCAGGCGCTAATCCTTTAGGGCTAGTGCCGTGGCATACCGCTCCGCGACGCGAAGCTAGTGCTAAAGCATACCGCTCCGCATATCCTTTAGGGCATATAAAACGACGGAGCCTTCTTACGAAGTTTGCGACGCGCAGGACGCGACGTAAGGAGCTAATCATGCACGGGCTAGTCATGCACGGGCTCAACGGAAGGAACCTCCGCGATGCGAAGCGAGTCATGCACGGGCAACGCAACTTCGCGCTGCTCTGACCGTTGGTCAATATGCGGAATTTGATTTAGAGCTTGGCAACACAACGTTTCAAACTAGCAGCTAAGTACCTAGGCGAAACGGACGGCTTTAATTTCTGAGGCAACCTCAGAAATCGCCTCCTCATTAATTACACATTTGATTTCCCCTTTCCCTTTTCCCTGATTTCAACTAGGAAATTTATTTTGCACGACTACTTAAAAAAGCTCAAATTTTAAAAAATTGATGATGGATGTTCCAATTTTTTAAAATTGGAACACTACCGACTAAATTGTGGAGTTTTTGAGTAATTTGTCAAGACAATTAAAGCTATACTTTAGATTTCAAAGGTTCATACCTAAAATAGGTTATCTTTACTAAATAACTAAAAATAAACTATTAATTGTTGCTATTTAAAATAAGATCAAAACTTAGTATTATGGTGTAATATAAGGTCTATTATAGACAAACAAATACAGTTACCATGAGGTAGTACATTATTGATTTTATCAACAGCGTATAAAGCTTTTATAAAGATATTGATAAATTGTCAAACCAATATGTATTTGAAACTGTTATTGTTATATATTTGTTAACCAGCCTGTGCTTAAAATAATCTTCTAAACTCATGCCATAGGCTTAAAACATCTGCTATTAATGCTTTGAATATATAATTTCAGCAAATATTATTGACTTTATAAGTTCCTATATTTACACTCATGCAAATATCTGCTAATAATTTATCTTATATTACTAATAAGGTTGAAAATTTATCTTATAAATTAAGGAAAAACTTTGACAGATTACCTCTACTTCATCTGATGAAGGAGCAGGCTTATCAAAAAGCACTTAATGATCATGCAAGGTTTTTACCTCCGCTAGATAACCTAAATACATCAATTTTAAATACACTTCGCCAAGAAGGAACTTGCATGGTTCCAATCAAAGAACTCGATCTGATTTCAACCAACGCGATGATGACCACAGCCTCGAGTTTAGCAGGCAAACTCGATACTATTTCTCCTAGCTCGAATAAATCAGAAAATTGTGAAGTCGGTCCTTGCAAAGACGATTTTAGAGAGTTCCCTGAAATGCTAATGTGGGCTTTAGAATCAAGACTACTTAATATCGTTGAAAATTACATTGGATTGCCAGTGCTGTATCAGGGATTCGCAATGAGAAAAAGCATTGCCGATGGTCAATATTCTGGCGTTAGACGATGGCATATAGATTGGGAAGATCGGCGCATTATTAAAATCATCATTTATTTAAATGACGTTGCTGCTGGAGGTGGTCCGTATGAATATATTCCCCGAAGAATTACTTCTAAAGCAATTGAAACTCTAAACTACTACAACCTAGGATACTTATCTGATGATGAAATGCGAGAAGTCGTGCCACAGAAAGATTGGGCTGCTTGTCTAGCTGAAACAGGAAGCATTATAATCACTGATACTAGCAGCGTTTTTCATCGCGCTCAGCCACCCACGCTAAAAGAACGTTTTTCTATAACTTTCTGCTACACTTCCACTAATCCTATAGTAATTTGGAGAAGCCCGAAAATTTCTCGTCAGCAATGGGAAATCCTTAACAATAAATTAAATCAAAGACAAAAAAACTGTCTATACAAAAGAAAGTTCAATTAAACTTGTAATTATTTAAAATATTTAACCTTGAAGTTAAAGAGAATACATTACCTAGTCTTAAAAGCTATTTAAACGTGAGTTCGACCAAGTTAGAAAGTAGCAGAAGGTAGTGCCAGTAATTCAATTGGCTCTAAATCAATACTACGGTGTCTTGATTGAGTCGCTTCAATGGGGGGCCGCGGTGCGGGACGCGCCCCCAGGCGCTAATCCTTTAGGGCTTGACCGTGAACCCCCACAACGCGCTGAATCGCTTTGTTAGGTAGATAGGTATAAGCAATCAATCCAGCCATCAGATTTACTAAAAAATTCCCCATACTACGCTGGATTGAATGTTCGATTTGAAAGATATTTTGGAGTTGGTCGTTGACAGTCTCGATGTTATCGCTCTTTTACGCCCAAGAATTTGCTCAATCAGTCGAACAAGCTTCTGTTTCATCTTCTTTTGAGATCGAGTGATTAACTGGAGTTGTTGTTCCTCAAGCTGCTCAAAAAGATCTAGACAGATGTAACCACGGTCGCCAAATAATTTAGCGAAGATACCTAGAAGCAGATCTGGTAATGCTTTTCTCTCATCCACATTTGCACTACGTCAATTTAAAAGCAAGCAACTCACCTCTATCATTAATCATCAGATGAAGCTTAAAACCATCGTGCCACCCATCGACTTTGTGACCAACGCTCAGGCATATGCGAAGCGGTATCCTTTAGGAAGCCCCGTCGTTTTATATGCCCTAAAGGATATGCGGAGCGGTATGCTTTAGCACTAGCTTCGCCTCCTTCGCGTCGTCCTAAAGGACGGCGGGGATCCTGACCCAACCAGCAATGTCGGGAAATACTTGCTTAGACTTGCTGCGACATGGCAGATACACTGTTATCGGTGTTGAATCGACCAAACTAATTCCTGTCACTTCTCCTTTGCCGGTGTTGAGGAAACAACACAATAACATTAAAGACCAAGACATTAATATCAACAAAGCGATTGTAGCTAACTAAATTGGTTCTGGCTTTTTGCTAATGTGGCAAGACTTGAAGCGTATAAAATTCTTTGAATGTTCTAAAGCCAGAACCGTGGAAAGCGAGCGCTATTGTCATCACCTCACTTAACCATATTCTCGAACGGCAGCGTTTTTCCAGGGGCATTGAGGGGAGTTGCTTCTGTTCGGGCCAGAGTCTTGACCATTGAAGATAAACATCATCAAGCTCGCCCAAAATTTGTGTGAATAATAATCTTGATGCCATCATATAACTAGCTGAGATACTTAGATTTTGGTTATTGTGAGTTTACATCCCAGCCTTTCTTTTTCCCTATATTTTCGTCGAACTCACGTTAATTGAGTAATTTTGGTTCAACAAGATCTTTTTAAGACAAAAGTAAGACCGTTGATAAAAGTCATAGAAGGCTTGATTATCCAACCTGGTACGTTTTAAAGATTACTAAAAAAGCGTCCCTTAAAGGACGACGCGAAGGACGCGCCTCCAGGCGCTAATCCTTTAGGGCTAGTCTATCACGGATAAGCGGAGCAGCGGACGCGAAGCTAATCCTTTAGGGCGGTCTTGGGCTTTGCAAGGCGCGTTTTGCGAGACAGTCCGTTGCGGGGGTTCCCAAGGCAGCGCGTTGCGGAGGTTCCCTCCGTTGAAGCGACTGCCGCCCCGTTATAGGAACTGTCGAGGTTGGGTA
>DATNPK010000022.1 GCA_036703275.1 Coleofasciculaceae cyanobacterium
CCGCGATTGGCATATCATGCACGGGCTTCGCTACGAGAGTTTGTCGGTAAACAATGGTTAACCTACCTCTTAATTGAACCGACTATTTCTTGGCGATTAAGAATTCGTCACAGCGATCTGATCTTTGATGGCAAGAAACAATTTAGAGCTTCGGTCATCTTCGGCAATTTGAAACCAGGACCAACTCAAGTTCTATTTAGTCGTAGATTGGTTTGGGGGCGTTTTGTTTATATTTGTGCTTTACGTTTAGACAATGGTGAATTACTGATTGTTGTCTCTGGCGATTCTCCATCAACAGCTATTTCTGACTATGGAAAACGGTGGGGCATTGAAACTTTGTTGGGAATGTTTAAAACCAGGGGATTTTGTCTTGAGTCTACTCATTTTACTAATTCGCAGCGATTAAGTAAGCTATTAGCTTTGATGTCTCTAGCTCTGTGCTGGGCAATCAAAATGGGTGAATGGTTGCATCAACATCAACCCGTCAAAGTAAAGAAGCATGGAAGATTGGCTAAGAGTATTTTTCCTTATGGTGATGAAGCGGATAATCATTTAGTAGAATTAGCGACCGCAGGTAATGCACAAATAATTGTGACTAAGAATGTTAATGATTTCAAGCGATCGCAATTGTTGTTTCCTCAAATTAAAATTCTCAAACCTGAACAAGTAATCTAGGAGGTATTTATGGCAGCTTTTATGGTTCGCATATCGGATGATAAACACGAAAGACTTAAAGAATTAGCCAAAACTAGAGGGATGAGTCTGAATAAGTTAATGGAAGAATTAAGCACTATTGCCCTAGCAGAATTCGACGCAGAAACTAGATTTAAAGCGATGGCAGCCCAAGGAAATCTCGAACGCGGGATTGCTCTTTTAGACAAGCTAGATGCTCATTTTGGCGATTGTAAAGAGTAAATTTATTAGTAATCAATAATGAAACTTTCCCTAGATTGACAAACGCTTATCCAGTCAGCAAGTGAGATAACTATGAGTTAAATTAAAAACAATTGGTAAAGAGAATATAATCAATTCGCTCTCAATGTCGCTCGACGTTCATGATACGGTGTGTCAGTGCTTTTGTAATGAGTTGGAGTTAAGATAGCCGTCGCACTTCGATAAAACCTGAAAATTATTCTGAAATTAGATTACTGTTATTAACAGCTTGCCCAAAGTGCGAAGCTAGAATTAGAAATAAAAGTAAATTTGTTAAAACTAGGCTATGAAAGTTAAACAACTACTTCAACAAAAGCGAGAAGAAATTTTAGCAATCGCTGCAAAACACGGGGCTTGCAATGTGCGGGTTTTTGGCAGTATCGCTAGAGGTGAAGAAACCTCAACCAGCGATATTGATTTTTTAATCGATTATGACCGAGCGAAAACTAGCCCTTGGTTTCCTGGTGGTTTGCTAGCAGATTTAGAAGATTTACTAGGTTATAAGGTCGATATCGTCACCGAAAAAAGTCTCCATCAACTAATACGCGATCGCATTCTTAGCGAGGCTGTACCGCTTTGAAAGACGACTTCGCCTATCTTAAATACATCGCTGAAGGGATCGAGCGCATCGAACAGTACACGGTAGAAGGAAAAAAGACGTTTATAGCTAACTCGATGATTCAGGATGCTACTATACGTCTGTAACTTTCAGACATTAGTGGCGTAAATTCTTTAGAGATATTTGGCGCAATACAAATTAACTGTTATTGGTTGTTTTTGATTTGAGTGTGGCACTAAAGCATATGCGAAGGGGTATCCTTTAGGACTAGCTGCGCGTCGCAAAACTTGAAACTTTTGCCACAAAATCGGCGCTCGCGGTTTTACTTGTTGCAAATGTTCCTGGCAAAAGCATATGATTTATGCACTATGTTTTGCAACAGATTTGACCAAGGGAGATCCTAAAATTGAAAATCGGTTACGCTCGCGTTAGTACAAATGACCAAAATCTCGATTCGCAAATTTCTTTGCTCAAAGAAAATGGTTGCGAAGAAATTTTTGAAGAGAAAATTTCAGGAGCGAAAAAATCTCGTCCCGAATTAGAAAAGCTTCTGAGTCAGATCCGTAAAAATGACACTTTGGTAGTTTGCAAACTAGATCGCCTAGCTCGTTCAACCCATCACCTATTAGAAATAGTCGAAACCCTACGAGAGAAAAAAGCTGCTTTTTGTTCCCTTGGAGAACCTTGGGCAGATACCACTTCCCATGCAGGGAAAATGATTATGACCGTCTTTGCAGGTATTGCCGAGTTTGAGCGAGACTTAATTCGCGAGCGTGCTAGCGTAGGACGAGAAGCAGCCATGAAGAGAGGGGTCAGATTTGGTCGTCCGAGAAAACTCTCCTCAGAACAAAAAGAACTAATTCTAAAATTGAGAGAAGAAGGTAAGTCGGCAACCGAGTTAGCTAAAACCTTCAATGTAGACCGTTCCACCATTTATCGTTTATCAAATGTCTGAATCAAAGAGTGATTCATTACCAAACCTTAGCGAACTACCAGAAAGTTCAAGAGCAATAGCTTGGGAACGATATCAGCTTTTACGCCCTCATCTAGAAGACTCCGTTCCTCTCAGCCAAGTAGCAAAAGAGGCTGAAATTCCCTTCAGAACCGCCCAGCGTTGGGTAGCCAACTACAAAAAACTAGGGTTAGCTGGATTATGCCGTAGCAAGCGCAAAGATAGTGGTACTTATCGAGTAGTAGACCCTCAAGTTAAAAAATTGATTGAAGGGTTAGCCCTACAAAAACCCCCAAAGAGTATTGCGAGCATTCACCGTCTGGTCAGGGATTGGTGTATTCGTTCTCAAATATCTGTTCCTTCTTACAATACTGTTTACAGCATCATTGGCGATCTTAACCCTGGTTTATTAACTCTAGCTCACCAAGGAACAAAAGCTTTCAAGCAAACATTTGAATTGCTCCATCGTCATGACGCAGAGAAGCCAAATGCTATCTGGCAAGCAGATCATACCCTGCTAGATATCTGGATCAAAGATGAAAAAGAACAGCCAGTCAGACCTTGGCTTACAGTGATTATGGATGATTATAGTAGAGCGATCGCGGGATACTATATTTCCTTGTCTGCACCCTCTGCTTTACAAACAGCATTGGCTTTAAAACAGGGCATTTGGCGGAAAAACAATCCTGCATGGCATATCTGCGGTATTCCAGAAATTCTTTACACAGATCATGGCAGCGATTTTACTTCTCATCATATAGAACAGGTTTGTCTTGACCTCAAAATCAGACTGATATTCTCCACCATTGGCGAACCCAGAGGTAGAGGAAAAATCGAGCGATTCTTCAGAACAGTCAATCAACTACTGTTAGCCAAATTACCAGGCTATGCACCGCCAGGACACAAATCACCCAATCCAGTTCTGAATTTTAATCAACTCGAACGGGAGTTTGAAAGCTTTTTACTGGAATATCATCAAGCAGAACACAGCCAAACATCTGAAGCTCCCCAAAAACGCTGGAACAAGGGGGGATTTCTCCCACAACTGCCAGAATCAATCGAAAAACTAGATCTGCTGCTGCTGACTATTAGAGATACAAGACGTATTCGACGAGATGGCATTAAATTCCAAGGCTTGAGATATACCGACCCCTTATTGGCAAACTATATCGGCGAAGATGTCAACATTCGTTATGACCCCAGAGACATGACGGAAATCAGAGTTTATCACCAGAACAAATTTCTCTGTCGTGCTATCTGTCCCGAATTATCTACAAAAACCGTTACTCTCAAAGAGATTAAGGCTGCTCGCAACCAAAGACGCAAACAACTCAAGCAGCAGATTAAAGATAGAGTCTCAATTGTCGATGCTTTAATGGGAAATCCCCAATCATCCTCGAATGCTAATTCAACTCCAGAAACAATTAAGAATAGTCCACCCCCCAAGCACAAGTTAAAGCTGTATTTTAATGAATAATTTCGATTCTATTGACGATACTAAAGCATTCTCCGAACAACAGTCATTCATTGTTACTAAAGAATATCGTCGGTTCGCTGAATTTTGCGATGCTTGTCTGAGAGAACAATATATTGGCTTGTGCTATGGTTCTCCTGGCGTGGGAAAAACCCTTTCAGCCCGTTATTACACCAAGTGGTTTTTCTTGGAAACTAGACTTCAACCTCATCTGCCCTATGCTCCTCTGCTCCCAGAACTCAAAGATTGTGACAAATTATTTTATACTGCTCCTGTTTCTAGTCCTCCCCGATTAATTCGTGAAAATATCAGGAGTCTGCGAGTGGAGTTAGGACGCTTCAACTCAGAATTTTCCGTCCCTGGTCAACAAGATGTCCCTGCTTATGCAGTGGCAGACCATTGTAAACTGATTATCGTTGATGAAACAGAGCGTCTCAGTCTTACCGCCATTGACCAGTTGCGAGAAATCTATGACCGTGGCGATATAGGCTTAATTTTTATTGGAATGCCAGGATTGGAGAAAAAACTATCTCGATATCCTCAACTTTACTCCCGTATTGGTTTTGCCCACAACTATCGTGCCTTAAGCCGAGAAGAAATGAGATTTTTGCTTTCTCATTACTGGGAGCAATTTGGCTTGAGTCTTGACCCTAATGATTACACTGATGACGAGGCTGTTGCTACCATTTCACGGATTACCAATGGTAATTTTCGTCTGCTCAATCGTCTCTTCAGACAAATTCAGCGTGTGATGAAGGTCAACGAGCTTAACTGTATCACAGCAGAAGTAGTAGAAGGTGCCAGGGAATGTCTGGTTATTGGTACTGTTTAGAGACAAAGTGGTGAATTATTAAACTATTAAAAAGCGAGTTACTGTTTAATTAATCAAAGTTTAGAATACTTGGTGAATTAACCATGAGATAACTAAACTCCACTATTAAAGATGTTACTTGGCTACGCTCGTGTTAGTACAAATAAGGAAAACTTCGATTTACAACTCGATGCTTTGCGCGAACATGGATGCGAGAAAATATTTACCGATACAGTAAGTGGAGCAAAGGCTATCCGTCCTGGTTTAGATGAAATGCTATCTGAGGCTCAAAGTAAGGATATTATTGTTATCTGGAAATTAGACCGCTTAGGGCGAAGTCTCAAGCATCTGGTTGAATTGGTGGCTGAGTTGAATCAACGAGACATTGGTTTAAGAAGCCTCCAAGATAAGATTGACACTACCAATTCTGAAAAAAAGCTCGTATTAAATATCTTTGCTTCCCTGGCTGAGTTTGAGCGAGAAATAATCCGTGAACGAACCAATGTGGGACTAACTAATGCCAGAGCTAGGGGAAGATTAGGCGGGAGAAAACCTGGACTAAATGAAGAGGCATTAAAAAAAGCAAGAATTGCTGAGTCTTATTATTCAGAAGGAATGCCAGTGAACGAAATTGCTAAGAGCCTGAGTATTTCTAAAGCTACGCTCTACAAGTATTTGCGGTTTCGGGGTGTAGAAATTAGTCCCTATAAAAAAACTCACGGCAGTTGATTTGTATTGCACCACATAATCCTAAAGATTTTACGCCCTTTAATTCTAAAAGCTACATTTCCCACAGATCGGGCGAGCGCCTCAAAATTCGTCATTCTGATTTTCGGATATTGTACATTATTGTTGTTTACCTAATCAAAGTATATTATTCTCTTTAATAGATTTAATAGATGAGTTTAGTAAACAATCTTTGATAATATGTTCCTTGGTTATGCTCGCGTGAGTACAAAAGAGCAAAATTTAGATTTACAGCTTGATGCTCTGCGTTTGCATGGATGCAAAAAATTTTTTACCGATACTGTTAGTGGAGCAAAAACTGCTCGTCCTGGTTTGGATGAAATTTTGAAAGAAGCGCGACCAAAAGATGTAATTGTGATTTGGAAATTAGATCGCCTAAGGCGATTGCGGAGCTAGCCGTAGGCATCGCTCAAGCACCTAGTCGAATTAGTAGCAGAACTAAATCAAAGAGATATTGGCTTGAGGAGTTTGAACGATCCGATTGATACGACGACTCCTCAAGGGAGATTGGTGTTTAATATTTTTGCTTCTTTGGCTGAGTTTGAACGAGAAATTATCAGAGAAAGAACTAATGCAGGATTGGCTGCTGCCAGAGCCAGAGGAAGAGTAGGCGGACGCAAACCAGGATTGTCGCAAGACGCTCAAAGGAAGGCTCGTATTGCCCAATCTTATTATGAAGAAGGAATGCCCGTTAATCAGATTGCTAAGGATTTAGATATTTCTAAAGCTACTCTTTATAAGTATCTGAGATATAGAGGGGTGGAGATTGGAAAATATGGAGAAAAGTCATAATTTAAACTCCTGCTGGCAATTGTCTTTTCACAATACCTATTAATCTTCAAAAAGCATTTCCGTAAATACGATTTTCTGTATTCATATAATTACGGAATTAAAGCCGATAGGATAAGCATCACACATATTTAGGATCTTATATTGAGATTAATATACCTTGCCCAATTAAGTCTTCCATTTGCCTTTTTACCTGGTTGGCTAGCTGGCTACTTTGAATTAAAACGCCCATTTCCATATTGAGTGTAAAAGCATACTCAGTAAGGTTTGCACTAGTGATAAATAATTTATGAGAATCAGCGATCGCGGACTTAATATGTAAAGAGCCATATCTACCTTCACTATCTACAGGTCTATTGTGTTTTGGCCAGATAAACACTTGTGCTTGCTTGATAATCTCTTTGCCCAAAGCCTGTTTAATGCCAAAAGGAATTTTGTCAGCAACTTCAGGGCTTTCAGCGATTAAGCGTACTTTCACGCCTCTGTTTAGAGCTTCTATTAATGCTTGAGCGATTTCAGGAATCTTGTAGACAGCAAAGCTGATCAAGGTTAATTCTGCTTCGGCTTCTTTAATTAGTTGAAGTAAAACCCGATCTGTTCTCCGCAATGGAATTTGTGTCACCTCTGGACCACTCCAAACTAATTCAGCATTAATTTCTTGACGACTTTGTTTTACCGAATAAGCAGAACTCATTAAAGCTGTAGCTAAAGAGGAACTATTCCAATCAGGATTTTCTTGCGCCCAAAGATCGAGCAATTCACTAACTGAACGACGAAATTTAGGTATTGAAATTTGACTTAAAATACGATTTTTTAAGGATTTATTAGAAGTTGAGTCATCATTGAGAAGTATCTCTACTAAATTTTCTAATAGTGATGGCGGTAAAGAACTTACTATAAAGTGAATTTGTGCCAATAATTGGCTGGTCATTGTTTAAATAGGATAATTGAGATTTTATTGGTTTTAAGATTCACTTTTGAAAAAAGCAAGATCGTCTTTAGTTACTGTAGGAACTAAAACAGAACGATCCAGTAATTTGTTTCCCCGTTCACAGGAAGTTTCTGGGGCAAATAAGCAGGAGTGACAAGCCGACCAGTGAAGGGAAGGAGTTCCCTCATCAGGTATATGCTCGGCACATAAAGGATCTGCCGTACATATTTTCATTTGCTCAAGAGCTTGATTGATATGATACCCAAGAGTTTTGGCTTCTCCCAGTTTAACTAGTCCACCTAATGTTCCTTCACTGTCAGGGGCAGCAGTATAAATAAGTAGTCCCGCTTGGGAGCCATGTTCGGCTTCAGAAGTTTGAGAATAAATTCTTTCTCTAAGACTAGCTGCGCTATAGCCACATTCAAGAGTTAACTGTCGTATCAAAGCATGAGTAAATGAATGAATTAGCATATATCGCATTCCAGAAAAGGGAACTTTATCTACTAAATCTGGATTGCGGACGTTGAGCCATTGTTTTTGAGCTTCTCTAGTACGAATGGCTTGCTTAGTAATCTCTGAGCTATTTTCCCAGGCTCTAATTAACTCCTCTTCAAACTCTAAAAATATTCCTTCTCCTTTGATTTCCGTGGCAGGAATCCATTTAGGAGGTTTCCTGCTGATAGGAGCTAGAGATTGCTCTGTTTGATTTTCTAAATCTCCTAACTCTCCTGGTGATTGAATACGGGTAAATCCAATTAAAGCTCTAACTTCCCTTAGCTTATGGACAAGAACAATTTTCTTGAAATATTTTTCATATCCTTCTGGGGGCGTGGTTGGTTCTAGACGAAAATCAGAATTATTTTTGCTGGTATCGGCAAGAGAAAACACTTCCCACTCAGGAGTTTTAAGGTCTTGATGTTGCTCGTCTTCTGATGATTGTTTTTGAGCTTCTATCGCTTTCCAGATTTCTGAGGTAGGAAAAGAAGCAAAGTCTTGGAGTTGTCCCGATGCTTGAAGAATCGGCAGAAAATTCTCTAGTAATTCTTGGCTTTCTAGCTTACCGAGCATTGCCCAGTTTTTTTCGACTAATTCGGCTAACTTGTTTGACCCCTTGGGAATTGATAATGCGGAAAGAGTTGCCGAGAACCAGCTATTTGATGCTCCAAGCAGAATAGTCTTCATTTGTTGTTTGCAACTGTCATCAAAATTTCTTAAGTGAGGATGACGACCCCGACACCCAGGCATATTTTGTTTACCCTGACTACCAAAGGCATCAGATAGCATTCGACTTTGCTCGCACTTATCGCATTTAACTTGAATATCGCTAGGAGTTCCCGATAAACCTAGTTCAAATAATCGTAGAGAGCCATCACAATCGCTATTTTCTTTGTGAACAAAGTATCGCCAGGGAAAATCATCTAGATGACCCTTATCGCAAGCTACTTGAAACTTAACGGGAATGACATTAGGAGGTTTAATTGCTTTTCGACAATTTTTGTGTTGATATCGAGTTTCCCCAGGACGATAGGCATTGTGCTTTAGTTCAAATAGGCCAGAATTAAGAGATGCCAGTAATTTGCATTTAGGACACAGCATCCAGTTGGGAAAAGGTGCGACGGGAATACCAATGTTGGCAGCTTCATCAAAAGGACTTTTAGCAGCTTCTTCTGGTAACGGTGGTAGACGGAGTTCTTTAACCTGTTTTCCCAAACGCTTTTAAACCATCGAGAGCAATCTGGGTTCTGTCAACTCTCTAGTACGCGATCGCTCCCAATCTTCTAGCCCCATAACAATTACAGCAAGATTGGGCAAATCGGCGATCGCGCCAATGCCATAGGTAAAAAGTATCTGACTAGGGCGTAATTCACCCACTCTGTATCTCTTATAGGACATAACTAAGATTGATTACTAAAAGGTTGGGGCAGGGGAGAATTTTCTTCGCTCAGGGGCAAATCGTTTAAAATTAAGCTAATAGTTGGCTCAACATTACGTAGAGAATTTAAGCAGGTAAAGTCATCCCATATTCCTTGCCCTGCGGGTTTAATTAAATCGATCGCCGTACCGTCTGTGCTGGATACTCGATATTTCAGGGTTGTTCCCTTTTCTAAAGAGCTAATACTACTAAGCCAGCGGTCTAGTTTTACTTCCAGTTCGTTTTTTAAGCGATCGCTAACTGCTCTCCCTTCGATTTGTTCGGCTCGTTCAATAATTGTTTTAATTGCCTCTTGAATATAAGGATGATTGCGTTCAATTTTGCCCGCTCTATCATTGCCATTAAATTCTTCTCCCGCCAAGCGAACTAAAGATACTAGCAAGGCGGTTAATCCCCGATCTAATGCACCAGAGGCAAAAGGAGTTACCGAAAGAGCTTCGACGTGCTGATAAAAAGTGCTGTGTTGACACTCCCCCGATTAAAAATCAGGGGATTCTTGGTTCAGCGATTTGACTTACCCTCGCAGGTGTTGCCACCAACCAAGATAGAGGTCGAATCTCCCCAAGCGTTTAGATCTAATATTTCATTAGACCAGCTTCCG
>DATNPK010000023.1 GCA_036703275.1 Coleofasciculaceae cyanobacterium
TGCGTAGTTGAACTGCTACGTAAAATAGTATACCATGAATATCTAACTGCCAAATAAATTTGGCTCGACAGATTTGAAATCTGTCGGTCGCTTATATCCACCGTTTTGAAAGACAGTGGCTTTACGCTCCTTTTCCGTAATTAATGCAACTAAACAGTTAGAGTTAGCCCATTTTTAAGCAGCAAATTTGAATCAGACTGTAAATAGCTAATTAACATAGTAAATATACTGTCTTTATTATCACGTTAGGTAATCGCTAAAACTTAATTTAACTTAAATTGGTTGATCTGCTCCCAAAAATAAGTTAACTTGATGAGACTCAAAATGGCTTTAGCAATCTTCTGTATTTTTAAAAAGTAGTGAACAACTATCTGGTAACTAAAAATAGTCAATTTTGGCTCAAGTCTATTTTGTTTAAGAATTAAGAATTGTTGAATAGACAAAACAAAAAATTGGCGATGCAGATCGCCATAAAATCGAGCAATTAGTCAAACAGTATTACCACATCAATATGGAATTAGCTAAAATATTTCAAGCTGTTGAAGAAACACAACTTTTAAAACGTCTGTCAGCTGAAGAAAGATTATTCTTGGTTGGCGATTTTGCTTCTTTGGAGTATATCAAAAACTTTTTTAGTGATTATCAGCAAGCCGATCGCAATTATTATTATGATTTATCAACTAATCAATTAGCTGACCTGAGAAAAGCCGTTCCCGACTTTCAATTATATCAAGCAGTAGTTGTCGTATCTTTAAAAGATGAAGCTGCTTTATTACCAGCAGTTAAACAGCAAGTTTCACAGCTTACTTCTGAGTTAACAGTATTAGGCTTATTTTCCGATATTTTTATTAATCTTTTGTGTCATAGACCATTATTAAAAACTAGCTCTCTTCATACACAAAGACCACAAAAGTCTTACGCTATTGTTACCACTCCCAGATCTGGATCGACATATCTGTGCGATCTTCTCGACTCAACCAAAATTGCTGGGCATCCGCTGGAACATCTAAGGTTAGCTGCTCAAGAATTATCTCGCTATTGTAATTTTAATTATCTTAAACTGCTGGATAATTTGATGGAATATCGGATTACTGATAACGGAGTATTTGGTACTAAGTTTATATCTCATTTTTTATTTGAGTTTCAACAAACTAAACCCGATTTTCGCGAAATTTTTCAATCAATCGATCGGTTTATTCTTTTAGTTAGAAAAGATAAACTAGCCCAAGCAGTATCCCTAGTTTTAGCCCAAAAAACTAATGTTTGGCATCTTCGCAATAATGCCAAAAACTCAACAAATTACCAATCAAAGTTAGAAAATATTAAAATTGACGACGTTTTACTCGATGAGGTTGCACAAAAGTGTGATTTTATCAAGAAACAAGAAGCTCGTTTAAAACGAGTATTAGCCGATAATCAAATAGAATCTTTGCTGATTATCTACGAAGACATTTTAGAAGATCCTCAACTGGAAATTAATCGTATTTTGGACTTCTTAGCGATCGCTAAGCCAGATCCTTACATTATGCAGATTAACTCTGGTATAAAAAGAATGCCTTCGGGTATTTCTCAAAAAATTATGCGGCAATTTCACCAGAGAAAAAGTATAGTGTGTTAAATAAAACAGCGATCGCGGCTAACTTTTTTAATAACATACGTAGCTTGGAATCAATCACCCTTGATTGAGACCTATAACAGTAACAATGCGGTCTAAACTTGCTGCTCTAACAACACTATTAAAACTTAGAAACCAAGACGCGAAGCAATCTCTAAACCCATACTAATTGAATTATAGGCATCAGCTAAGCGATCGCCTTCAACATAAACTTCGTCAGTAGGATAATTTTCAATTACCTCTATCAAGGTAATTTGGTCATTAGGTAAAGCAGAATTAACTAGTGCGGCACGTAAAGCTTGTCTGCTTGCTCTTCCAGATGACGTTCTAATTATTGTTCCTACTCGGTCTAATAAAATTTCACCTGGTATACTATTGAGCGCTCGGGATAAAGAAACACCATCTACGTCTACTTCTTGGGTAAGTAATCTTTGTAAATCTTCTGGTTTCGTATTGGATAATTTCAAATAGCTTTTTAGGGAAGAAGAAAGTTCGCCGCTAAGAGCAAAAGTGCTGAGTTCTTCCACAGATATCGAACCTTGTAAAATACCATACTGTAAAATCACTGATTCAGCAGCGTGAATTCTACCTGCTAATGCAAAATTCCCTACGCTAGCTAGTAAAAATCCAGAAAATAGCCAGTTCAAATTATTGTTCATTAATTACCTAAATTTTTCTTAATCTTGCGATTAAATAAACATAAAAACTCGATCGCAATTAATAGTTATACAAGAGGTCGCATAAACAACTGTGTTATGTAGTAGGTGTTTCCATCCCGCCAAATTCCTACTCCTGTTTCAGTATAAACAGAACGCAAAATATTCTCTCGATGTCCTGGGCTATTCATCCATCCTTCAACAGATCGCTCAACTGGGTTGGGAAGATTGGTACTTTGGAAAAGATTTTCACCTACAGCTGAAAAGACAATTTGTGCATTGCGTACTCGTTGGGCTGGAGTACTACCGTCGGGACTAGTGTGACTAAAAAAGTTTTCTTGTGCCATCGTTCGGCTGTAATTACGCGCTACTTGAGCTAATCTTTCATTGTTTTCGAGGACATTCAAGTCATTCTCCTGACGGATGTTGTTAATTTGCTGAGCGATTTCTGCTTCCATCTGTCCGATGTCGGCCGATTGTGCTTGGACGCTAGGTTTTGACTGTTCGGTGAGGTTTGACTCAATCCCAGGTATTCTCGAGCTAAAATCTCTAACAGGCTCGCATCCTGCCAAAGATAACGCGATCGGCATCCCCAAAATCCATGTCATTTGGGGCAATTGTTGGCAACTCTTTTTTTTTCTATTAGTTGTTTTTACTACTGCTTTAAGCTTACGGAGCATGAGAAATGTCTAGGTATTTTTTGAGTTATATCGAGATCGATTGGTAGGGCGCGATCGCTCGCTTTTGGTACAGTGCAAAATTCTTGCCAGACTAAAGCAATTATCTAGTCTAGTCATTCCCTTTTTTAGGATTAAAAATAAAGGTGACTGAAAAATGACAGCAGCAAATTTCAGCAAACCGTATGGTCGTTGCTTAATAAAAAAACAAATTATGTCAAATGTCTTAAATAATTTTTGTTTCATTTGCAGCCTACTGGGTCGATGTTGTTTAAAAGCCTGGTCTACAATTTCAGTATTGACCACAACTAGAACAGCTTTCTGCTTTGAGTACTTCGTAACAGTCTACTCGCCCACATCTTTATAATATTGTTCTGCATAAGAGTAAGATTGCAAGACACCTCTAGCCTTATCTCAACTATTGTGTAGCGACTAATCAATTTCTAATTTTATCGCTGCTAGATTTGAGTGTGTTTAAAGAGTCATTCTACTCTTAAGTAATTTTAGTTAGACTATTTGCCTAATTGTTACTGAATTTGCTCCGCATTTTCATTGACTATTAGGGTTGCTTATGTGTAAAATAATACTTAAATATAATTAATTTTTGGTTACCTTCCTTAATTTAAGACGAAGGATTTTTAACCTAAAGCGATTATCAGCATTACTGAATAAATACCAACAAACAGGAGATACCAAAATATTATGGGAGATAAAGATTTTTTCTTAGAGCCTGATGATGCAATGACCATGGGCAACATCAACTACATGAGAAAAGCGACAAGAACTAAAAGAACTTTCCCCAAGACTCTCAAAAACAAAGATGGTTTTGCCTTTGACAACGAAGTTTCTTCGATTGAAAACCGAACTAATCTTTACAAAGGCAGCAACACTAACCAAAACACCTTGGAAAACACTGTTTTCAATCCTACTCCTAGCTCTGAGTCTCAGGCAGGGATTACAGGAGGTTCAATAGTTACTCAAACTAAGCAAGTTCAGCCACAGACTAATCTAACTAGTGGCTTTAAGACACCAATTTCTCAGCCTACTCAACAGTCTCCTGAAAAACGTCGCCAATCAGACAAAAGTATGGATATGTTCCGCAACATGGCTAAAGGTATGCGTGGTAGAAAATAATTAAGATTGGGTTGACAGCTTGTTTAATAAGGCTGTTGATATATAAAGCATTTATCCGAGGTGAACTGTAACAATTCACCTCTTTTTTTGGGCTTTTTGAGCGATATTGTGAAAACTAATTTACGATATTGCTGAAACAAGTAAGATAAAGCTTACGGAATTAAAACTGTTTAATAAGGAGTAAAAATTAATGACCAATACGCAAACCAGAAAAGCCGATCACCTGCGTATTTGTCTAGAAGACGACGTACAGTTTCGTAATTTGTCTAATGGATTAGACAAATACCGTTTCGATCACTCCTGTTTGCCAGAACTTGATTTAAATGAAGTAGATATTAGTACTCAGTTTCTGGGCAAAACTTTAAACGCGCCACTTTTAATTTCCTCGATGACAGGGGGAACAGAACAGGCAAAAAAGATTAATTGCCGTTTAGCTATAGCAGCACAAAAACACGGTTTAGCAATGGGAGTAGGTTCACAACGCATTGCGGTGGAAAATCCTGATGTAGCACATACTTTTGCAGTGCGATCGCTTGCTCCCAATGCGATGTTGTTTGCCAACTTAGGAGCAGTACAGCTTAACTATACTTACGGTTTAGAACAGTGTTTACGGGTAGTCGAAATTCTTGGCGCAGATGCTCTAATTCTACACCTCAATCCTTTACAAGAATGTATCCAACCCAATGGCGATACCAGATTTAAAGGCTTACTGAATAAGATCGAGCAGCTATGTCAACAAATTAATGTTCCTGTAATTGCCAAAGAAGTAGGCAACGGTATTTCTAACAGCATGGCAACTAAACTAGTTAATGCAGGAGTAAGCATCATCGATGTAGCAGGTGCAGGGGGAACATCCTGGGCAAAGGTAGAAAGCCGAAGAGCCGAGAATAACCTACAGCGTCGACTTGGTAGAACCTTTGCTGATTGGGGAATTTCTACCGCCGACTGTATTGTTCAAATTCGTTCTTCACATCCAGAGTTGCCTTTGATTGCTTCTGGAGGTTTGCGAGACGGGATGGAAGTGGCTAAAGCGATCGCTCTGGGAGCAGATTTAGCTGGATTGGCTTTTCCTTTCTTGCAAGCAGCATCCGAATCTGAAGCAGCGATAGATGAGTTGATTGAGTTATTAATTGCCGAGATCAAAACCGTCTTATTTTGCACGGGTAACGCCAATTTATCTGAACTGACGCGATCGCCATCGTTAATTAAAGTTAATTAATCTTAAACTTTAACTTGCCCTATAACTGTCCAATCTCACTAAGCGATCAATAAAGTACAAGTTTTATGTTATTTGACAAGCATTCCATAAAACATTTAATCTAAATTATGAATGAGCGACTTCCTCAACAAACGAACCAAGAGAAATCTTATAATTATCAGCATTTCTACCAACTTCGATCATAAACATCTACCAATGAGTTTAATTAGTTCACTTAAGAACTCAGTAACCAACAATTTGACCATAAATCAAACAAGATTACTCCGTAACATTGTTGAGCCACCCTTTTTATATTCGCAACTGTCCAAACATTCGACGCTTATTTTGGGTTGTCAGCGTAGCGGTACTACCTTAATATATCTAATACTTAATGCTCATCCACAGGTTAAAGGAATTGATGAAACAGAAACTAATTATTCTTTTCCGCATCAAAGTGTTTTGTATAACAACTCCAAAAACAACTATTTAACTTGTCTAAAATTACCCAATCAAACCTTTAATTTAAAGTATATAATACAACATTTTCCTCAAACTAAAATTATTTGGCCGATACGTAATCCATATAAGGTAGTTTCTTCCATGCGCTCATTTGCAATTCAAGGTAAAGCTAAACAAGGAAATTGGTTAAAGTTTTTTGCCCAACAAGAACTGCTTAGCTTGAGTGATTTTTTTCCAGAAATAAAAACTTGGGATTTAACCAATCTAGATGAAGTTTCTTTGGGGGCATATATCTGGAAATATAAAAATTATGCTCTAGAACAATACAAAGAAACTAATTTAGATGTTTTAGTTTTCAAATATGAAGATTTACTGGATAACTCTAGGAAAGTTATTGGTGAAATGCTTAATTTTGTTGGTTTAAATTGGGACGATATAGTTTTCAATCACCACAAATACTATAATGATGATGCTAAAAGATATCCTGGTGGAACTCGTGGAGCTCGACCGATAAATGGCTCGAAGAAAGAACGCCAGCTCAATTTATCCGAACGTGAAATTGAATTAGTAACCTCGATTTGTCAAGAGCAAATGATTACATATGGTTATCAAAATTGGCAAAACAGTTGAGCAGAGCTTTATATGGTTACAATCTTGGCAAATTTTATACCGAGGATAAACTCAAACAATTAATATAATAGAACATTCTCAGATGCTGAGTGCTTTCTTGACTATTTTTTGAGTTTCTTTGACTATTGAATACGAAAAATTAACAGATAAGAATTGACTAAAAATTTCTGATACCATTTTTACTAGTTCTTTTATCTATCGATGCTTAACAATGGGTTTAAAAATAATCAAAGATTTTGATGCCACTTTTACTCTCAATCCTGAGGCTGAAGAAATTTTATTTAGCTTGCTAGCTAATAAAACTTTCACGGAACAAATTAGTCAAAGACTCCACGAAACTGAAATAAAGTTCACAAATTTATTGTTTCAACCAGTCCCCTACAGTCAGCATACACCCAAAGGAATGCCTCGAGAGTTTGAGCAATATCATAATTGTGATGAGTACATTGTGATTAATGTGCCACCTAACTTTATGTTCCAGGCTAAAATTTTTAAGCCGAGTCGTCTTTGCGCTATTTACCGCAAAGTTTAGTTATTGAGTAAATTTATGGCTATTTGTCTATTTACAGCAATTTTACTAGCGTTTAGAAACCATCAATTGTCAGCTAAGTTTAAATAATGTCTACCCAAATCGAAATGCCATCTCTCTCAAGTTTAGAATATCTGCCATATTTAGATAATGGGTGCATTAACGAAGATGTGCAGGGAAAAATTGGGGTGTACTCCATTTTTAATCAGGCTAAACAAATGCAGTATGTAGGCTATTCGCGCGATGTTTACTTAAGTCTTAAGCAACACTTGATTCGGCAACCTCAAAGTTGCTATTGGGTAAAAATACAAACTATTGCCCGTCCCAGCCGTAAGATTCTGGAAGAAACCGCTTCAGCTTGGATTAAAGAAAATGGCGTAACTCCGATAGGGAATAGTACCGAGAATTCTTGCTGGACTGAACCTATTGATGCTAATCCGGCTATGACAGAGTTAGAAAAGGCACAATATCAGCAGAGTGAAGAAATAAACCAAATTAAAATAAGAAAGAAGGTAGCCAGGCGAGTAGAAGCCGAAATCCTCAAACAGTTGAGCGATCGCGGAGTTAAAATGGAAGTTAGATTTAATCCCAAACTAAAAGAAAAAGGTTTACTGGATTTAAAGTAAATAGATTCTGCCTTTGATATTTAGATAATCACCATTCCTGGCTCACCTGAAAATAACACTAATCGAGCTGTTTTTAGATTAATAGCCATTCATCCCACATAAATATGAAAGCTGCACTGCTAAATAATCGCTATCGCATTATTAGAACTTTGGGTAGGGGAGGCTTCGGTGAAACATACCTCACAGAAGATACTCATATGCCTTCAAGACGCAAATGCGTTCTCAAGCAGCTAAAACCGATTGTTAAACAGCCTAAAGTTCCTTTGTGGATGAAAGAGCGTTTTCAACGCGAAGCAGCAATTCTAGAAGAGTTAGGAGATGGCAGCAATCAAATTCCTCAGCTTTATGCCTATTTTTCTGAATCTGAAAAATTTTATTTAATCCAGGAATGGATTGAAGGTCTAACACTCGATCAATACTGGTCACAAGAAGGTAATCTGCATCGTGATGAAGTTAGACACATACTGTTACAGCTTTTGCCAGTACTAGAGTATACTCATAGCCGTCGCATTATTCATCGGGATATTAAACCTGAAAATATTATTTTACGCCAGGGAGATAAGCTACCTTTTTTAATCGATTTTGGTGCGGTTAAAGAAGCAATGGCAACACAGGTCAATCATAATTCAGGAAGTACCTATTCCGCTTCAATTGGGACTCCTGGGTATATGTCTTCAGAACAGGCAGCAGGTCGTCCGATTTACTCCAGCGATCTATACAGCTTGGGGTTAACCGCAATTTTCTTGTTGACAGGAAAATCTCCTCATGAATTAGAAACTGACCCTCGCAACGGGGAAATAATCTGGCAAGAACACGCTCATAATCTTGATTTAGAGCTAGCTGCGGTAATCGATCGAGCAATTCGATTTCATCCTCGCGATCGCTTTACTACTGCCCGAGAAATGCTGAACGCGCTTAATTCTCGAATGAAGGCTGGCGCAGTCACTAACCTTACAGGAGTAACCTTGAATGTTGCACCAAAAAGAACTGCTACGGATGATTATGCTTTAAACAATGGTCGCAACACCTTATTTATTGAGTCGAGGCAGCCGAAACGTCAAAAACGTAGTTTATTCACCACTGTTGGGTTGTTTTTGTTAATCGCTACGGGAGTTGCAGCGGGAACATTTGCCACAGGTTTTGCGATTATCTCTAGTTTAGTGCGATCGCCAGAAACTCCTACACAAGCAGAGGTAAAACTGCCATCTCGCCAACCAGATTTATTTCCCTTGGCAACAGACAGGGAAACAGAAGGGGGTCAACCTGAAATAAACAAAGAAGATCGCGATGCAGGGACCAAAACTAAATTACCAAAAATTGCCAATCAAGCCCAAAGGAATGAACAGAAATCTGAATCAGCAGATGAGTCAGAACAACCAGAAGCAACAATAAGCAAAAAAACACCAAAAACTCTAGCAAACAATAATTTAGATCCAACGCCAGAGATTAATATTCCCATCTTGACTACAGGAACGTCTGAAAGCCAATTAGTAAGTACTTTTGGACAGCCCAATTCCGAAAGAACAGGATGGCGACCAAACAGTAAAGTTCTGGTCTACTATGACGTGATTCCCGATCGGGTAAACTTGAGCTATCAATCAGACGATACGGGCAAAATTAGACAAACAGATATCGCTCTCAATCAGTCTGTAAGCTTAGGCGCAATGCAGGAAACTCTGGGTAGAATGCTGGGAGGTGATGCTTCTGCTGAAATAAAAGAAAAACTTCGTAGCGTCTACGATCGCCAGACCAATTTTAGTTTTTTTAAAGTAGATAATTTAGAGGGCAAAGTTCAACGAGATTCAAAAGATCGGATTAATATTTCAGTTTGGGAGCGAGGATTTCAATAAGAGACTATCAACTGGCAAATGTGAGGCGCGTTTATCGTCAAGGTAGCAGAGTCAAGATAGAAGAAATTGAGGGTGAATTAGGCTGAAGTTGGTTAAAAAAAAGCAAGTTTGTCCTTCTCGAGTTAAATGCTTCTGGTATATCGTTTGAGTATGATAGATGAAATATTATTCAAATAATTTATCCGAATGAAGGAAAGGTCTGATCCCACTTCCAATATTAGTTCAGAAAATATAGCAGAACTAGAAAACGGCAAAGCCCAAACAGACGAAGAATCTTTATCTTTAGTTAAATCCGAGTCGGCAGAATCAAACAAAATTAAGCGAACTCCCGTTGTCAAAAAAAATCCTGGTCGTCAGATCAGTTTTTCACAATCGCAACTGATTATAATCGCCTTGTTGCTGATGGGGTTAGGCTTATGGTTTCGCCTTCCCTGGTTGGGTATAACTAGTGCGATCGCCGCTTTATTACTTTCTCTGGGAGTGGTGTTTGCCTCGGTTAGAGTTTGGGTAATTAAGTTTCTTACCGTCCAAGAAAGAAGAACAATTCTGGCGTTTATTGGCTTTGTCGGCGCGATCGCAGGTCTATTTAATTATCTGGGAGTCTATCGCAATATTGGCGGCTGGTTAACTCAGTTTAAATATGACGAATTTGGTTCTTGGGCAGAGTGGATTGGTGCTATTGGACAAATAGCGATCGCTATTTTGGCGGTATATGTTGCCTGGGCGCAGTATGTCATTTCTAAAGACTTAACGATTCAGCAAAATAGGATTACTCAACAGCAAACCATTGATACCTATTTTCAGGGTATTTCCGATCTGACCATAAATGAAGAAGGTTTGTTGGAAGATTGGCCTCAGGAAAGAGCGATCGCTGAAGGTAGAACTGCCTCGATTATTTCTAGCATCGATGAAAATGGCAAAGCAAAAATTATTCGTTTTTTGTCTCAATCTCGCTTATTAACGCCTCTACAACGGGATAATCGTCTTGGCAGAGCCATTCTAGATGGTAGTGGTGGATACTCCGAAGATCGTGCTTATGGAATCAGAGTTATCGATCTGGGGGTTATGCTGGCAGGAGCGTATTTAGTAGGACAAGATCTGCGCTGGACAGATCTAAGCGAAGCCAACATGGTTAGAGCTAATCTTAGTCAATGCGACTTGGTTAAGGCTAATCTTGCCCGTACTGTTCTGTATGAAGCTAATTTAGCAGGGGCAGATATTAAA
The DNA here is from genome assembly GCA_036703275.1 of Coleofasciculaceae cyanobacterium. NCBI lineage: Bacteria > Bacillati > Cyanobacteriota > Cyanophyceae > Coleofasciculales > Coleofasciculaceae > Coleofasciculaceae cyanobacterium. Next base: position 10,599 of record DATNPK010000023.1, read on the forward strand.
GGGACGCGTTTATTTTATGGTTCACTAGAAACCGCTACTCCCCGAAGCATTACTGCTCAACCAGACTACCAAACGGGAAAGCATACAGGCGTTGTCGTCGAAAAAGCTAATCTATCGGGAGTCAAAAGAATGAGCGAGGAACAGCGTTATTATTTGTGTTCTTGGTGTGGTGAAAAGTCTCGTTCGACAGTACCAGGAGGTTGCGAAGGGATTCCTAATAAGTTAGGCAGATGATTTGTTCTTGAACTTAGCAATCGGTTTTGTCTAAAAGTAATGAATATAGATACATCACAAACCAGTTACAGTCCCCCAATTTTGGCGGATTTAGGGGGCTATCGATCGCTAACCTATACGAATAAGATTTAGCATTACAACTGACCATGTTGTAAAAAATCGCCAACAACTCTGGTAAACTCAGAGGTTGATTCATAGGGAAGTACATTACGTCCAGGAATGATGCAGCCTTCCCCTTGAGAAAGATGGGACTTATAGGCATTTAATCGTTCTTGTACTGTTTCGGGTTTGCCTTCACGACTAATACTTGAGGTTTGTTCTCCCAAGACAACTAGAGTGGGTTGGGTAATTTTGGCGATCGCCGAAGCATAATCTTTGCGCCAAAACCCTGCTAAAAAAGAAAATACCGCATAGCGACTTTGCATATTGGTTGCTCCCTTAGTTAAATCATCTAACCAAAGGCGATCGACTTGTTCGGCTTCAGCAAATAGTTGGCGTATCGAAAAAGATTCGATAAACTGACGACGACGCGCATAACGATAAAAAAGATTACCTAAGCCAAGGGGTGAATTGAATAGCAAATTCCATAACAGTTTTTGCTGTTTTGGTTTGGCAGCATTGGTTATAGTTGGCCAAGCCGGAGGCGCAGACAACACCAATCCTTTAATCAAATTAGGCTCTAGAAATTGTAATAGCTCAATCGCGATCGGCAATGAAGCTCCTTGAACCACCAAAACCACAGGCTTTTTAACTACAGTCTCAATAAAGTATTTAAGTTGAGCTGCCCAATCACGAGGATAATAAGCCACCGAAGGCATCTCAGACTCACCGCACCCTAATAAATCGGGATTATAAATTATTAAACCAGAATTTTGTGCTGACCAAGTGTGAATGAAGCGTCGCCAAAATATACGGGATAGTCCTACCCCAATAGGATGAATTAAAACTAAAGGGGATGCTTCAGGTAATTCCTTGCCCGAGCCAAAAACAGTATAGGCACAGCGAAAACCTTGCCAAGAATAAAATTGAGAGGAAGAAAAGTTAGTCATGCCTCGATTAAATATTATTTTGCGAGCAATTTGTAGGTAGATTTTATCGCTTTATAATCTTGATAGCAGGTATCGAGCCAAGATTACTCTGATTTGAACTTAGTTAAAGATATTACCGTGTACTTTAATAAAATATAAAAAAATATAGCCAGTCTAATTATTGAGAGTTTTCTTGCTGTTTTCTACCTTGATTGAATAAATTGAAAAGTTTTCTATTGAAGCATCTTTGATAAAAATAATTAAAAATTTGTCGTCGAAGTTATTTTCTGCTTGAATATCAATTTGATACTTTTTCTTGATTTTCAGCCCGATAATTTTAAACCAAAAGTTTTGTTTGGGGATGTATGATACTGGCTGATGCACCGTCGGCTCAGATTGTTCGATTGAACTATTATCAATTAAGCCAAGCTTATTTACACTATTTGTGGCTAATAATAATAAATTGACAACTATAACGCCTTGACCAAAAATATCATAGTTTTTTAAGGCATACTGTTTGAGCAACAATCGATTATTGACAATAAAGCTTTTATTTTGTCTTTTATCTATAGAAGGATTATTGGTCATTTGACATGATAATTTAAACTATGTCTCAATATGTCTCGATATATTTAATTAGCGCTGTAAACAACGTTTCTACTATTAAAATAATCTTTGATTATCTTGATTCCAAACTCTAGGTTAATCTTGAAAACAGATTCCATCTTGTTGTTAAGATAACAAAAAAAAATGCCGATGCCCAGAATAATACTGTTAAAAACAACCTGGCTTTGTTAGAAGTCACAAAAAGCGATCGCGATTGTGTTAAAGTTCGATGTGACAAATTTTTAGCTCAGCTTTACTAGCAACCAAGTAAATTAACCAGATTCGGGCTTAACTTTTTAGTAAATTGGGCTTACCAATCATCAACTTCAGTTTGTCTTTGCAATAAAGAAATAGCCAAGGAGATGGCTTTTTTAACTTTCTCATTGCTTTCTATAGTCAAAGCATTTTGCAATGGCGCAATTGAACTGCGATCGCCCATCTTCATTAAGGACAAGGCTGCCGATTTACGGGTTTCTGCTTCAGGATGATTTAGTAGTTCGCTCAAGTAAGGAATCGCCGGTTGATATTTTAAATTACCCAAGACGGCTGCTGCTTCACTACGAACATTAACTGCGGTATCTTTTAAAGAGCTAAGCAATAGATTTAAGGCTTGGATATCGTCGCGATCTTCTTCAGCTACCTTAGCGATCGCTCCTACCACTGCTGCTCTAACTTCAGGTGAATCTGAGGCGTATGCAGCATATAGTTTATCCTTGGCTTTCGCTCCAATAAATGCTAATGCCCAAGCTGCGTGACCTTTATTACTCTCACTCGAATCTGGTGAAGCTAATACCTCTAACAATGGCGTTACTGAGGCTTCTCCTGTACGAGCGAGTGCGCCAATAGCAGATGCTTGTACTACTGTATCTCCATCATTAAGCAGCGCGTAAATTAAATGAGGAACAGCTTCAGGATCTTCAATTAACGTCAAAGTTTTTCCTGCTGCTCTTCTAACAACTACATTAGAATGATGCAATAGAGCCTCAATTAAAGTATCTACCGCAGGTTTGCCTACCGCTCCCAATGCCTCAGCAAAGCCTAATCTAACTAGCCCTCTAGTATCTGCCAAACATTGCACCATCTGCCAAATCAGCTGTCGATCTCGATGATCGAAAGTACCATGAGCAATTTCTTGATTTACTCTTGATAAGAGTTGATCGGTTTCTTGATGAGAAAGTAGCAGTGTTTCGCCATTTTTAATCGCATCGGACATCTCAGTCATTTAATCACTCGCAGTCAGGGTGGCCTGTTGTTCTCGTATCCGTTGCAGTTTGGCATCAATGTCGGCAAGCTGTGGTTCTAATTTGGCCATAGTTGCTTTTTTTGATAGCTTAGCTTTTTTAGCCGCTTCCATCGTTTCAGTAACTAAACGTTCACGATATTTTTCAAATTCGATAATCAGCTCGGCTAAATCTGCTGCCGTTACGGGAGTTTGCGCCATGTTCTTAATGTTCCTTAAACTAACTTAGTTTAGTGTTTGATTTGAGTTTATGCTTTTAATTTTCTCAGATTGTTTGCTAACAGTAAACTACTCAAGATTAACTTAGGCAGAAAGTTATAAACTATTGATTAATTAGAATCGATTATTAAATTTATTAAAGTAATGGATAACAGATTTTCTAATATATTTAACTTAACTGAAGACCAGGCGATCGCACTGTTGAAAAAGCCTTTAAATACTGAGGATGGAACATCTGAACGTTATGTAGGTGCGGCACACCTAATCAACTTTCCTACCGAGAGATCGATTGATGCCCTAATCGAAGCAATCCAAGATCGCGATCCTGCCTTGGAAAATCGAATTGCCAGACGCAAAGCAGTAGAAAGTTTAGGACGCTTAAAGGCAGTTAAAGCAATGCCAGTAATAAAGTGTTGTTTAAACGATGAAGACTCACTAACAGTGGAAAACGCAGTCTGGGCAATTGGAGAAATCGGCACAGAAGATCGGTTTATCCTCGAAGCGATCGCCGATTTACTAACTAAACCTAATCAAACCTATCGCGTAATTATCCATACCTTAGCCAACTTTGATTACAAACCAGCTATAAGCAGAATCGAGCCTTTTACTGATGATCCTGATGAAACGATCGCCAGTGCGGCGATTGCTTCTTTGGCTCGGTTAACTGACAACCTGAGTCAGATGGATCGTGTAGCTGAGTTTCTTCAGCACAGTAATATTAATGTCAGACGCGCCTGTATACAGGATTTAATTGACGTGGAGTATTATCCAGCAATTTCGGCAATTGCCAAAGCGCCAATTTCCAGAGTCTTTCGTTTACGAGGCATTCGGCTATTAGCAGCCAAAGGTTTAGCTGCGGGTAAAATTAGTTTTGCCGAGATTGAACCCAGCTTAGATCGAATAGTGCGCGATCGACCCCAAGACATTGAAATGGTACACGAATACGACCAAGCACCATCTAAAGAATTTTTAATCAGAGAACTTTATCATACTGACTTTGGACGTTGTTATCTAGCCGGAAAAACTTTATTGTCAATATATCATCCAAAAGAAGCTACAGATGCCCTGTTACAAACTTACGCTGAGGAAGCACATAACGACTATGGCGCACATTTTCATGTGGTTAAATTATTAGGCTTACTCAATCACCAGCCTAGTTACGATTTAATAGTAGAGGCTTTGCATAATACATCTCCTCAGTTTCAGAAATCTCGCGCAGCAGCGGCGATCGCTTTAGGAAATCTTCAGGCTACGCAAGCTATTCCTATTCTTAAAGAAACTCTAAATACGCCAATTTTTGACCTCAAATATGCTTGTCTTTTGGCATTGGAACAATTAGGTGAAAGCTGTTGGTCAGAAGTAGCAGATGATCAAAATCTTTTGATTAAGGCTAAGGCAAATCACAAAATGAATTAAACAAATATTAATCTCAAAAGCAAATACTTTATTTAATTTAAATTTATGAGTTCACGCCAATTTATAACTAAAGGGGAAGGTTTGCCTTTTGGCGGAAAAATTAAGGTGACGGGGTTTGCGGTAAAAAATAGGTTTTTAACATGAGAGACCACAATCGTCAAGAAACAATTTGGCAATTTCCTCAAAGTCAACCAATGTTGGAAGAAGGTCAGGTTCATATTTGGCGCGCTAGCCTTGATTTACCTACCGTAGTAATTGACCAGTTAGCTACTTTTTTATCACCTGATGAAATAGAGCGAGCCAATAAATTTCGCTTTGCACAACATAAAAGAAGATTTATTGCAGCCAGAGGTATTTTAAGAGAGTTGTTGAGTAATTATCTGCAAATTAGTCCCAATGATTTAAAATTCAAGTATGGAGATCGCGGGAAGCCTCTGTTAACTGGGTTCAAACAGGATAGTCCTTTAAAATTTAATCTTTCTCACTCTGAAGAATACGTTCTTTACGGGTTCACCTATCATCACTCTATTGGAGTAGATCTTGAATACATAAGAGAAATGCCAGATGCAGTTAAAATTGCTCAGCGTTTTTTTTCTGATAGAGAATATAGATTAATCAATAGTGTTGAAGATACACAAAAATCGGCAGTGTTTTTTAAGTTGTGGACTGCAAAAGAGGCTTATTTAAAAGCGATCGGTATAGGACTAGCAGGTTCGTTAGCCAATGTCGATATAATCTTCGACTGCGTTCAATCTCCTCGCCTACTAGCAATTTCAGGAAGTAAAACAGCAGTGACAAGTTGGTCAATCTATTCTTGTATTCCTGCAACAAGCTATATAGCAACAATAGCAGTTAAAACTTTGATACCCTTTAAGCAAATTAATTTCTGGCATTGGCATCAAGGTAGTTCCAGCATTACTCCCGACTGATTGCTAAAAGCAAATAATTGCGCCATGTAAACAATACTCTTGAAAACCCCATAAGTATTAAAATCAATGTATGATTTCTTATGAATTCTTAATATTATAGTAAGCAGGATTTAACAAGAGAGAATTTTTATGACGACAATTACCTTTGCCAAGGAAAAACAAGAAGTGATCGCTGCACAGGGGTCAAATTTGCGCGAGAAAGCTCTTCAAAATCGAGTTGATATTTATACTTTCGGCGGTAAGCTCAGAAATTGTGGTGGTTATGGGCAATGTGCAACTTGTATTGTCGAAGTTGCTGAAGGCATGGAGAATTTATCTCCTAAAACAGATTTTGAAAAGCGCAGATTAAAGAAAAAGCCTGATAACTATCGTTTAGCTTGTCAAACTCTAGTCAATGGTCCAGTCACTATAATTACCAAACCAAAGCCTTCTAAGAAGAAATAAACATTGTCTATGCAGCTATTCCCTAAGTAATGATATTCTAGAGAAGAATGTTGTTTTAATAATTACTTACTTAGGAGCTGTTATTGTATGGAAGTTAATGATTTGGGATTTGTAGCTACAATCCTATTTGTTTTAGTTCCTACCGTCTTCTTGCTAATTCTTTTTATCCAAACAAATAAAGATCAAAGAGAAAATTAATATAGTTTGAAACGCCAAATAATTTATATTATTGAGTCAAAGCGTGACATATAAAAAGAGCGATGCCTAATTGCTTAAGAAAATATCATTGAAGTGCAAAATAATCTAGATTATTGTTGTATTAACTGGTATGTAAAACTTTTTTGTATGTTTAAAGTTGACTCTATTTTTGTGCTTAAAAACTGCCAATATATCAATTTTTGGCAGAGTGTATAAAACGAATGATCTTAATGAAGTCGTGTTGAATATTTTCCCGATTATCGGCATTAATAATAGGAATATGTACAAAAATACAGGGTACATTTGTTGTCGTTTCGGCATAAATATATTTTAGTACTTGATAATATAAACCCTCGCATACAAAATTGCCAGCATGATGACTAATTTTAGTATTATTTAAACAAGCTATCAGTTTATCTAATTTCACATTAGTAACAAGGCAATCTTCTCCACACATTGCATTAGATTCTAGAGTTAATTTATCTCTAGATTCCGCCATTCCACAACAAATAATACCTTGAGGATTTTTGATTTTGATCGATTTAATGACTTGCTGAGCTGCTAATTCTGTATTTACAGGAAGTTTTCTGAGAAAATAGCAAAGATTAAAATATACTGGTTGCTTTTGGATTATTTTTAACAAGTCATCAGCAGAATTCGAGCTTTGATGAGGTAGCCATGTTTGAAAGGATGTTAAAAGTAGTTGAGAAGACATTGCTTTGTATTGAGTAGAGTCGAGGGAGAGTATAACCTCTCGCCCCTCTCTGTGAAATCCGAGCGTGCTGATTTCTCCGCACTCGGCTTCCGAAAATCTTAGCTTTCGCTTTTGCTCATGTGAGTGTATTGATGGCAGCTTCTATGAACAGCTAATAGGTTTTTGCTGTCCCAGTTGTCGTGGTTGCCATCGATGTGATGTAGTTCTACTCTTTCTGTGTCCAGAAATTTTAATTTACAGTACCCGCATGAATGGCTTTGTTTCTTGAGTGTCTTGGCTGTTGCTCCGTCGTAGAGGACGCTGTTTCTCTTAGACCAGTAAACTATATGGTTTTAAAATAAAAACCATGTCATCCGCATATCTTATGCTTTTGTAACGGTACTGCGTACCGTGATTGTATTTTCCTATATCTTCTATACCGTTTAAGGCGATATTCGCCAATAATGGTGAAACGACCCCTCCTTGGGGTGTTCCTTGATTAGGAAATTCTGGGTTAGTGCCTGATTTGAGACATTTGCGTATTCCGCTTATGGCAAAATTGGGGGCAATAATCCGATCTAGGATAGCCTTATGGCTTATGCGGTCGAAGCATTTTTCAATATCTAGTTCTAAGACTATTTTATCGATTCCATTTACTCTGCTATTGAGGTTGTTGAACAGTTGTCTTTGGGCATCATGAGTGCCTCTTCCTGGTCGGAAACCGTAGCTTAGTGCGTGGAATGTTGCTTCGTGTGCTGGTTCTAGAGCATATTTGACAAGACATTGCCATGCTCTATCGGCAATAGTGGGAACTTTTAACAATTGCTTCGAGCCGTCCTTTTTTGGGATGGGTATCTCTCTTAAGCCTTGATGACACCAAGTCTTTGTCTTTTTCTCTAATCGCTTTAAATATTCTTCTTTGTAGACGGAATAGTACTTTCTGAAGATTTTTCCAGTCGGTGAATTCCCATTCATCGCTATAACTTGCGCTATGCGTCATAAACCCTAATCTACTCCGTTGATTATTTATCTGATTTCCTTTTGGCGCGGAAAGCAAAGCTTTCCCAGTCGTCGTTAAGACGACGATCTGAGTGCTTCGTCCTCTGTACGCCTCATCTTACCCTCTGCTTGGTTTTCCGCTGCTCGTCTAGCCTATTCTGGTTTACGACCCCAGAAACCAAGTATCAGAGTTTTTATTCGTTCCGAAAGTTGGATTGGCTGGTGCTTTAGGGCGATTCACTTTGCCTATTACTTCCTCAGAGAAACGGCTATTGGATGTACGACGCCGTGAGAATCAAGTAATGAAGTCTACATTTGTTATTCAGATTGTAGCTTTGAAGTGAGACACTTTCTTAGAATCTATTTACCATTAGGGTCGAGGTGAGTGTTACCACTACACCCCTCCCGTCCGAAACCGAGCGTGAAAGATTTCCCCTCACTCGGCTACTCAACATATTTCCCATTGTCAGTAGGACATCCTGCTATATCAATTAGAAGGGATTAGGAAATCGTTATCATCCCAGAACCAGTTTAATTTAGCTAGTGTTTGATTGATATAATCCATGTATTTTATGAATCTTTGATTCCTAATAAATTCCAAATCAAGGGCAGTTTTTTCGTCATGGCAGTGACCATGTAGGAGTTGTAGATTCTTATATTCGTCTTTGCCACCAAGGGCGCGAGGAATATTGTGGTCAGTTTCTAACAAATCTCCTTCACGGAAGTTTAGGCAACACCAGGGACATATCCCTTTTTGTCTCTTGAGCAGTGATGCTTTTCGCGAAGGCATATCGGGACTGCGCCCCATTCTGGTACTCCAGTAAACCAATTTTCCGTTGAACGGACTGGCATCTCCTTTAACTTTCACGTACTCAGTACTACTGCTTCCAAACTCAGTATGTGAAAGTAACCGAAGGGGATTTTCATCTCCTTTCCTGGTTGCGAATACCCAATTGTTGTTGCCGATGGCCGTCCAGTATTTCTTTCGTGCTTGATTCAAATCACCTGTACGGTGACGACTCCAAGCTCTAAGTTTTTGATAGACGAGGTGGTCTTGCCTAGAGAATACTCCTGTAGTCTGGGCATCAGAGAATGAGTAATAATTAGCCCATCCTCTGATAATCGGATTAAGCTCCATAATGAGCTTTGATTGGTGGGAGTATTTATGTTTTTTAAGAACATCTTTCAGTTTTTGTTGATGTTTCTTACAGGCATCCTTTGATGGTGTAATGAGTGTCCTAAAACCAAGTTTTTCTTTGGAGCTAGGGTGTATTGAACTTTTGTATTTTCCCACCCTAAATTGACGGATGTGATATCCCAAGAAGTCAAATCCAGCTTGAGCATCCTCGCTTAGCTCTGGAAATAGAGTGTGGGCGATTCTGGTCTTTGATGGTTTTAGTTCCAATCCCATGTCCTTTAACCACTCAGAGATTAATTCTCTGCATCTTTGGATTATATTGAGGTCGCTATGAAGGACGAGAAAGTCATCGGCATATCTGATAAAGGTCAATGATTGAGCCTTTTCTCGTTGACTTAATACCTTACCACTGGGATATCTAATCTTTATGATTTTTACTAACTCTTTCAGCATAGTTTCCATTCCATGAAGGGCAATATTAGCGAGTAATGGGCTAATCACTCCTCCTTGCGGTGTTCCCTCAGATGTGGCAGTAAATACTCTTTGGTCAATGACCCCAGATTTTAGCCATGCTTTTATTTGTTGCCTGACTTTACCCGCGTATCCGAGTTTCTGGAGTAGAGCAGCGTGGTTAATGCAGTCAAAACATTTTGATATGTCAGCATCTAAAACAAACTTTGGTTTCTTCAAAATACTGTTTTTTATTGTTAAGACTGCATCTTGACAGGAACGTCCTGGTCGAAAACCATACGAATTAGGCTCAAAAAGAGCCTCCCATTCTGGTTCGAGTGCATTTTTTAGTAATGCTTGTAAGGCTCGGTCGTATATTGTTGGTATTCCCAGTGGACGTTTTTCCTCCTTTCCAGGTTTGGGTATCCATACTCGGCGAGTGGGTCTACTTTTGCCTGAAAATTTGAGTTGTCCTACGAGTTTAAAACGTGCTTCTGGGGATAGGGATTTACGCCCATCCACTCCTGCTGTCTTTCGCCCTCTGTTATCTTGTGTTACCCGACGAATCGATAAAACCTTATTTGACCAAGACCTCATAAGTGTTTTTTGGAGTTTTCTTACTCTTTTTACATCTCCACGACGAGATGCTGCGTAAATGTTCTTTTGCAGCTTAAAGACGTATCGCTCGACTTTATGCCAATTGATATCGTCCCATCCCACAGTATTCTGTTTGATTGAATCTGTACTAGGCATATTTGCTACTACTTGTACCTTTACACATCAATATATTGCGAGTCACGTCTGCATATCCTGGGGGTTATCCCTTCCCTTTTCAGGCAAAATGCTTGTAATTTCAAGCTAGGCTTTGGCTTCTTGACCCATCTTCCTCAATCTCACCATACGGTTTCGACGATACCTACCAGTTGTCCTGGGGGTGAGAATGAGTTACTTCGTTCCTGTAATTCTTTGCTGTACATGAAGACATATACAGTTGATTTGAGTTCTTTAGGGTTCATCTGTCCGCCTATGTGGATTGATTGTGCGTCACAACAAACCACGAATGTTGTGAATCATTATCCTGTCTGATGTTTCAGACGCAGGGTGTGGCTTGACCCACTAGCTTATATCCCCTGCTAGGGAGTTAAGACGGTTCAGTAGATGATTCGTTTAGAATGTTTCTACCCCACGATGTCCTTTTCCTCAGATTTAACTTTAGTCCAGGATCGGATATAGAACTCTTGCTTGCGGTTAGGCGTTTTCAGCAATTGTCGCTCTGCCCGCTTTCAGTCCCGCATATTACATTTGGGTTGTCATCCCAGATGTAAGGGAAACTTCTCTCCTCCGTCGCCAGAGGGGACGCTCTGTGCGATGCGCAGCGAGTCCTTTAGGGCTTTTCGACCCGCACAAGGTCGCAATGAATTGGTTTTCTAGGATAATCACCTCACATTGAAGAATTACAAGTTATCATTTCTGTTAAGGATTAAAGTGCGAACTCAATCCAGAATTGGATTACTTAACACAAAGCCATACATCCCTCCTCGGTATAGGATTTCGTATGAACGAATCGCACCATGACACCTCCCCATTAACGCCAGTGCTGCCTATCTGTTTTGGCTCTGATTGCGTCCTGTTACCAGCTTCACCCTCCAGAATTCCGAGTCTAGTCAGTGTGGTCAGTTCGGGAGTCATCTTTCTCTTAGATGGCGGGATTTTAACCCGCATCCATCTTTCAGTTCAGGTTACATACGGTTTTCTCCCCGTCATCACCTGGATATTCATACCCTCATAGTTTCTATAAGCTCCTAATATCAACGAATCGCACACATCCTCTTCAGCCTGAAGGCATGAAGATTCCCCTAGAACAAAGACAATTGCTTCGGGGTGGTAAACGTTTCACCGCCAACAGCAAGCTTCGCTTGACTTACACTCGCTCGACGTTCGTTTTTATACTGGTCGGATTGCC
>DATNPK010000024.1 GCA_036703275.1 Coleofasciculaceae cyanobacterium
CCGCGATTGGCATATCATGCACGGGCTTCGCTACGAGAGTTTGTCGGTAAACAATGGTTAACCTACCTCTTAATTGAACCGACTATTTCTTGGCGATTAAGAATTCGTCACAGCGATCTGATCTTTGATGGCAAGAAACAACTTAGAGCTTCGGTCATCTTCGGCAATTTGAAACCAGGACCAACTCAAGTTCTATTTAGTCGTAGATTGGTTTGGGGGCATTGAAACTTTGTTGGGAATGTTTAAAACCAGGGGATTTTGTCTTGAGTCTACTCATTTTACTAATTCGATCAGGCTACTGCTCGCTACTATCATTACCGCCGACGTGCTCAAGCCAAGCTCCTTAATTTTTATCTACAACTGTAGAGACTCGACAGGCAAAGCATTTATAAGCTTGTTGTCCGGAAAGATTGTCGTAATAGCGATCGCTTAATAAACTATTAGTTGATTCGTAGTACGCCGTATTTATTTTAGATTCCAAGCCACTGGTGACAGGTAAAATGAGATCTGCTTATTATGCAGATTCTTCCATAAACAGTCCGGTATAGAGATAAAAATCTAGCTGACGATACGCTTGTCGTACCTTTTTGGTATTGGCAGAGGCGAGTAAGGGATTACCCTGGGTAACGATAGCTTTAAGTGGATAGGGTTTACCCGTAAGGATAGCTTCGGTAAAATAATCTGGACCGACGGGCAAAGCAGGAGCTTTTTTGGGAGTATTTACCTCGAGCGGGGGCAAATTTAAACCGCCAGGCCAAGTATTGTGCATGAAATTGCAACCACCACCATTAATGCCAATATTCCCCGTAATGGCAGCTAAAAAGGCAAGAGCGCGATAGGTGTCAAAAGCTACTATTTGATGGGAAATACCTGCATTACAAAAAATAGCCGCTGGTTTAGTCTGGGCGTAAGTCCGCGCAATCTGCACGATCTTAATGGCTGGAACGTCAGTAATCTTTGCCGCCCATTCTGGCGTGTATTTTTCGGCAAGCAAATGCTGTTTTAGTTCGTCAATGCCATAGCCGTTAGTAAAAGTAGTTTAAAATAACAAGTAAAATCACTTATATGATCAATGCCGAAAAAAGCATTTAGCTTCGCATTTAAGCACTGTTGAACTTAAAAAGCCCTAAAGGACTCCTAAAGGACGACGCGAAGGACGCGCCTCCAGGCGCTAATCCTTTAGGGCTAGTGTGACCGAAGGGAATCCTTTAGGGCTTTAGCATACCGCTTCGCATATAGCGTCGCGTCGCGATATCAAAAAAGCCAAAATCTAATTGAGTCAAGAAGATGGCATTTACTCTAGAAAATAGGACAAGGTTGGACAATTAAAAATAGTGCTGTGGCGGTAGGAATCAGCTATGGTTATGCTCAAAGAATTGTTAGAAATTACAACCAGTATGGAGTTGCAGGAGTAAAAGTAAAACAGAGAACAGAGCAATCACATACTGGAGGAAAAGCAGCTTTATTATCTGCCCAGCAATTGCAAAAGCTAACTCAAGCCCTAAAGTCCAAACCTAGTGATGGAGGAATATGGACAGGAGTAAAAGTGGCTCGTTGGATTGAAAAAGAGAGAAAAAAAAGGATTTGGAATCAACGGGGATGGAATTATCTAAAAAAGCTCAGCTACTCTTGGCACAGACCAAGACGGAAACATAGCAAAGGAGATTATTTAAGAACAAAACTTATTTAAGCAAAATTTGCCCGTTATGGTGGAGCAATTAGAGAAGAAACACCCCAATTGCTCGATAGAAGTCTGGTTCTTTGACGAGCATCGAATCGGACTCAAAGCGATCTTCAAGAAAGTTTGGAGTCCTATTGGTAGCAGACCTCAAGCAATCGTACAACACCAGTATGAATGGTTATATGTCTATGGTTTCGTCGAACCAAAAACTGGCAAACCCCTATGGTATTTAATTCCCAGAGTTAATACTCAATGGATGAATGTAGTTTTAAAAACTTTTGCTACCGAAGCAGATGCAAATCAAAATAAAATTATCCTCCTAATTCACGATAGAGCAGGTTGGCATCGAAGTCAGAGGGTTAATCTACCGTCAGGAATTGAAACAGAGTTTCTTCCTGCCTATTCTCCCGAATTGTATGCTCGTGCATGATTAGCTAAAGCGTCCGCGTCGCGAAGCGGCTTGCCCTAAAGGATATGCGGAGCGGTATGCTTTAGCATTTGCGAAGCTTATCCTTTAGGACTAACTTCGTGTCGCACTTATCGCATTGAGTGTATCCGTGATAGACAGCCTGCCGAGCGATTATGGTCATTAGTCGATGAAGCGATCGCCAACGAGAAGATAGAAAGTATTGATGAACTGAAAAAAAGACTATCAAAGCGTTGTTGTGTTTTGAGTCAAATGACGGAAGAAATTAAAAATTTAACTAATTATCCTAACGGGGTGACAGAGAAGCTAAAAAGCTGACTGAATCAAGCTTATAGCTTTCAATCCTCGGTCAAAAAAAGGCAGTTTATGGGATGCAACTGCATCAACTTGAGAGCTAAATTAGAGCAAAATTGCCAACTGACAAGCCACGCCTGACCATATAAACTCACCCAAAAATCGCTATGCCGCTTAAAATTTTTATGTTGTTCTTGAAGACGATTAATATATTGTTGTTGTCTAGTTTTCTTAAGTTTTGTTCCTTGTAAAAAGAAATTGTGTAAGCGATCGCGATTAGTAAGACCAAATTTATTATGCGCTCACAACTAGCATATGAACCTTCGAGATTATAACCACCACTCTTACAATCACGAAACATTATCGGAATAGGTAAATTAGCTGCGAGTCTTTCTAGTTTGATTTGCTTGTGAACTTGTAACAGCCAAACCAACATTTCTAAAGTAACTAATTGAGACGGAGTAAGATATTTTTGAAGGCAGGTTTGATACAATTGAGGCAACATTTTTAATTAAATGGGCTTATTGATAAATAAAGTCCATTTTTTTTGTACCATTTTTTGGCTCTAATTAATATCCTGTAAGTCTTTTAAGTTGCTTGTCACCCTGTCAGCTTTCTCACTTTAATCCATCTTCATAAAAGATCTCAAATGGGTTCTATACTCAAAATGAGATTTTACATAGTGAGGAATTAAGAAATTAGTTGAGAGATTAAGAAAAGATTACCAAGCCAATCCCATTGCTGTCGGACATCGCAATAATGAACCATTAGAACCCAATTATCTTGTAGCACTTACCTTAGAATATTTTGGAGTGAATGGAGAACCAATTCCCGAACAAAAACAAACTATTTACTAGAATAATTTAACTCAAGAAAATGATGGGTATGGAATGGCAATTTCTTCAGCTTTCAAAACTCCAGCAGCAGGTGAGGTAGTTTCAGCGAAAAACATTCTGGATATTACTCAAGATTTGTACGAACAACTGGTTAAGCTAAAGCAGCAACGTTGTTCTGAACTCGAACAACCAGAGACTTTAGAAAACATCAATTTGACTTCTGAACGAATCAGTAAAATTCAGAAGCGAATTATGGCAATGGATAGTTTTCCTTCTGGAATTGACAAGAAAACCGTCAAAGACACTTTGAAAAAACTTAATTCTGAAAAAGAGCTTAAAAAGGTA
The DNA here is from genome assembly GCA_036703275.1 of Coleofasciculaceae cyanobacterium. NCBI lineage: Bacteria > Bacillati > Cyanobacteriota > Cyanophyceae > Coleofasciculales > Coleofasciculaceae > Coleofasciculaceae cyanobacterium. Next base: position 3,584 of record DATNPK010000024.1, read on the forward strand.
CAAAAACTACTGCGAGATTGCACCAATGCCGATAAAAGTCAGCTAAACGATGATGAGTTTATCAAACAGTTAGTTAATGATACAAAAATTCTTAACTTACTAAATCTTGAAGGGATTAAACTTGTCAATTTAAAAGCTTCTTTATCAGCTTTGCTATTGAGAATAGAGATTTAAATGAGTAAAACCAGCATTCGATTCCTCGCGATCGCTTTATCTCTTCAATAGAACTAAAATTAAAGGTAAACTGACGATCCCAAGCGTCATGAGTGCCATCAAACTAATCGTTATCAATCAATACACCCTTGCTGTCTATTACACTTGATACGACTGCTACAAATACAGCATCATCAATGACTACGGCACTGTCTATGAGCCCGATAATATTTTCTATACCTGGGAAACAGCAGAACGTGAGGGAAGAGAGGCTATTAATACTGTTTCTAGTTAGTTTTAAGTTAGGGCGATCGCCCCCGATGAGAAAAATTGAATCTTATGACGCTTAACGATTCCCCTTCATTAAGCGTCAGACTTATTGTTGGCGAGCAGCTATTTTCTTTTTGATGGACTGATAAAAAATCTGATCATTCAGTTTTTCTTGTTTAAGTTGTTCTTTTAAGATTTTTATCCCTTGCATACAGGGGTGATGCTGATAATTATTTTTGAGCCAATCTATGGAAACCATGCGCTCTTTTTGTTTTTTCAGTTCTGACATTCTTACCTCCCTATTTTCCTATTTTTGTTGAGCTAGAGCTAGAGAAGATTTTGTTGGTGCAGACAAGATCATAATCTTCTGTAAAAACTGAGGAAAAAGACGTTGACACCATACTGCCAGATAACTCTGCCATCCTACTAAAATCTCACTCCTGTTTTTGTCTAATCCTGAAATCAAAGTCTGAGCAACTCTTTCAGTCGTCATCGGCATCACCCAACGAAATAATTTAAGATTGCGTGCCATCTCGGTATCAGTCAGCGTCGGCAGTAAAGCAATAACTTCAATATTATGTTCAGCCAATTCACTCCTGAGAGCTTGAGTAAAACCGACGATCGCAAATTTAGTTGCCGAATAAGTAGACATAGTCGGAGCTGCCACCTTACCCATTAAGCTAGAAACATTGACAATTGTGCCTTCTTTTTGACTTGCCATCCGTTTAGCCAATAGGCGAGTAATGTTCATCATTCCCAATAAATTCAGAGAAATTTCTTCTTCAAATTGGTGAGATTGGCTATCTAAAAACGCTGACTGGTGCGCTACTCCGGCACAGTTAACCAGTAAATGAATTGGTCTATGGGTACTCCAAGCCTGGGCGATCGCAATATTAATCGAAGCGGATTGCGTTAGATCTAAGGATAGAGTAGTAACCTTAACGCCTATTGTTTCAATTTCTGTGGCTACCTCGGCTAGTTGGTGACGATCTCTAGCTACTAATATTAAATGCTTGATTCCTACTCTGGCTAATTCAATTGAGATTGCTTTACCAATTCCACGAGAAGCACCTGTAACTAAAGCTGTTTTACCTTTTATATCCATAGTTTTAACCCTCACTAAAAACTTTCTACAACGTCAATAAATATCTGAAATATTTTATTGTTGATAGAATTACCAATTGATTTGGTGCTGACAATCAAAAAATAGTGAAAAAAACTCTCTCAACACTATTTTTTTTCATGGGCTTATTATGCCCATGTACCTATACTTACTGCTGCTAAATAACCTATTGTTATCACAGCTATTAAACAAATCGCACTTGGAGATAAAGTCATAATTCAACCTTTTTTTTGATTTCGTTTACACGCTAACAGAAGTGTAAAAAAAAATTAGCAAAAATTAACGATCCCTGAATATTGTTACAAAAGACAACAAAAAACTCAGATTGAATTAGGGTTAAATGATTCTACTAGATGATAGTTTTAATCTTTGGTATAAATACTTTTAGCTCTGTAGATGGGGCAATTAATCTCATGAATAATTATGATAAAATTAGCTAATTTTAAATCAATTATGAGAGAAAAAATAAAGAAGTCGATCTATAAAATATAAATTAATTTTGTTCGAATTAAACATATTCAATTTTTCGGTATATCAATATACATTTCTATCAAGTAAAATTGCCAGGAAACTGTTTATATTTTCCTCTACCTTTCTAAGAGAAATTAAACTTAAAACTACATAATTCCCAACTTGCGATCGCTTTTAATTTAACAAAAACATGAGGTTTGGTAACAATCTTATTTGAAAGCGTTATTGAAGAGTCAAAGACTATCAACTTTGTTAGAACAACCAAATCGAACAATGAATCAAGAAGTCAGCGACCAAGCTTATACTCTTTTACTGTGACACGATTTAAAATACCACCAATGACCCTTCGCGCTGGAGATGCCGTAGATAGCTACGATTTAGCTCCTCCCTATGATGAGCGGTTAGATGAAGTGAATGACGATTACATCCAAAAGTATGCCTATTTGGCTCTTCCTCACTTAGATCCTCTATCTTGGCGTTATTATCTTCCTTTTCTAATTGACTATTCGCTCCGTCATGCCACGGCTGAAGCTGACCCCGAATCTTCGCTGGCTGTTGATGGTACACTGTTTTCTCTACGCCCCCTGACAGAGAACCTCCCAGATTATCTGTGCTGACAGCAGAACAAGATATCTGTAATCATTCAATTTCTCGACCTTCTGGCATTTGATGAGCGTTCTGTCTATCAAGATTTTGCCATGCAGGTTATAGAAGAATACTGGATGCCAGGGGCATTGTATCGAGATTAAAATACCACCTTCAATTTCTACTGGACGCGAGACGTTAAATTGGGCTACATCTGTTGGGAAATGAATTACCCTCGTGAAATCCAAGAATTCCTGGAAAAAGAAGAAAGGCAACAGATAGCTCAAGCTTTACTAAGGGGGATTTAGTCTTGGTTTTTATATGGTTCAAAACAGTAATACTTAGGACGTGAATCCAATCTAACATGAAGCCAGTGAACCCCCAACCCCGATGTACTGACCCAGATAGGCTGTTCCCGCTCGTTAAGTCTCTGCTTCAGCGATAAGCCTATATGCGAAGCGGTATCCTTTAGGACGGCATGGCTTACGCTACGCCCAACAGTTTGCCACAATAAATGCTGTTGAAATTCAGGAGCGAATCTAACAAATGAAGCAAGATGAGTACGGGCAACTGTATTAGCAATAGGACAGGGGACGACTAATAGAGCATCGTTTCCTAAATTGGGAAAGGTTACGACGGATTCAGTTGCCGATTCAAAATGCTTATCAAAGTCAGTAGGATCTGGCTCTAGATCGGCTAGTTTGGGACTATTTACGAGGACAAACTCAAATTCTCGATCTACAGTAGACTGGCTAACTGATGGTGTTTCCCAGAAATAGGCTGACATAGGCGCATCGGCTAACAAGGAGATAAAAAACGTTCTGAAGCTATTGTCGTGTTGCCATAACTCAATAACCTCCGAGTAAGTAATTTGCTTATCGTCTCTAAAGATAGAGATTTTATGAATGCGTTCGGAGTCAATTAATTCTCGCTTGGATTTCCACATATTGCTATTGCTAGAACAATTTTAATTGCCCAGGACTAACTGGACTGTAACGCCCCCTGTGTAAGTCTAAATGGCAAGCAGCGCAGACAGACAGCAGATTAGATACTCGATTATCCATCGTGTCATGATTTTTATGGTGAACCTGAAGAATATTTGCCGTTCATTGAGAACGAGTTAAACTTAGGGGTTTTTCTCCTGGCTTGTAGCATTTATTGGCACAGCAGCTACATTGCCACTGGGCAGCTTCTTTAACTTTCAATGCTAGGCTGTTCCAATTATCAGGGTTAGGTGAGTAGAAGAAGTTACCTTCCTCTACTTCCCTCCAAAACGGTACGTGAAAGTTTCCCTTCATACCGCTCCTCAGTGTATGGCTAGTACTATTGCTTGTACCGTCATCTTGTGCCGTGTACTTGATCATGACAATGCAAATGTATTAGAACTAAGTTCTTATCTGAATTGTTGCCACCCTTTGATTTTTCTTTGATATGGTGTTTCTCTGTCAAATCTTCAGGATAGAAATTAAATCCACAATAACCACATTTGCCCTTTTGCTTTTTAAGCAATCTTGCTTTTTGCGGGTCGGATGTTAGATATTTATCACCCATCCTTTTACTCCAATAAGTTTCGTCGCCATCAAAAGGGCTTCTGGTGTTTTGCACTTTAACCCATCTTTTTCCACACCTAAAATCGGTATGTTTTGCTAGAAAGTACGAATAGTCTTTCGATCTATAAGTAAATCTCCATCCTCTATTCTTTAAATCCCAGTATTTTCTGGCAATCCATTTTCTACCTTTGTTTGGATGACGACGTTTGCCCCATCTCCACAACCTGTTCCACATCAGATTAGTTAACTTGAGGAATGCATTCGATGAATTCCAAGGACTTTGGTAGTTACACCATCCTCTAATCATAGGAATCAGTTTCCCAATGAGTTCTGATTGTTTGTGTGAACTCATTTTGTTGATACATTCGTCTAGTTTTCTATAATGCAGTTTAATTTTGTCTTTTTGGGGTTCAATAATAGTCTTAAATTCAAGCCTTTCGCCCTTTGTGTTTTTTCCTGTGTGATGTTTACCTAGTTTGTGATGCTGAATATGAAATCCTAAGAAATCAAATCCAGGTTTTTCATCTTTGTATACATCTAGGGTATGGGCAATTCTAGTTTTGCTTGATTTTAATTCTAGGTTTAGGCTTTGAAGCCATTCTTCTATTACTTCCTTACACTTTAGAACAACTTCAATTTCGTCGTGAATGACTACAAAATCATCGGCGTAACGTATGACAGATAACGCTCTTGCGCGATATTTCTTTGCCATTACAGCTCCATTGGGAAATCTTTTAGAGATTTCCATTACCAGTTCTTTTAGCTGGTTTTCTAGGCCATGTAGAGCGATATTTGCCAATAAAGGGCTTATCACCCCACCCTGGGGAGTACCAGCTTGCGTTTGGTTGTACCCTTTCCTCTGTGTCCATTTACTAAAATCAATTACTCCTGATTTTAACCAGGATTCAATTTGACTTCTAAACTTTGGTAGAGTGTTGAGTTTATCTAGAAGAGTGCCATGTTTGATTTTGTCAAAGCAACTGGATATATCTGCATCTAGAACAAATTTAGGCTTGATCTTAATACCGTCATAAATAGCTTTGATTGCGTCATGACACGACCTACCTGGTCTGAAGCCGAACGAGTTTGGTTCAAAAAGTGCCTCCCATTCTGGTTCAATTGCCAGTTTTAACAGGCATTGCTTGGCTCTATCTAGCATGGTCGGTATGCCTAATGGTCGCATTTCTTTCTTTCCAGGTTTGGGAATCCATACCCTTCTGGTTGGATTTGCAGTACCATCAATTTCAAGGTTCAAGGCAAGTTTTAATCTTGAAGTTGGAGAAACGGATTTCACACCATCTACCCCAGCAGTTTTCTTACCTTTGTTTTCTTGAGTTACTTTCCTTACAGCTAGTAGTTTGCCGTACCAGGATTTGACCATTAACTTCTGAAGTTTGTGAACTAACTTGTAGTTCTCGGCTAAAGATGCTCTGTAAATTCTCTTTTGAAGCTTAAATATACTGGAATCGATTTTAATCCAATCGATTTGATTCGAGTTATTCCATTGCGACTTTGATGTAATCTCCATATTGGATTTATTAACTCTACTAAGAAAACGAACATCCCATACAGCAGTGTGACTTTCAGCATATCCATGCCCATTACAGACAGGCTTTTGCTTATTTCACAATCCCTAGACTGGGTGGTTTCTTGGCGGATAACTACTCTAAGAAAAACTTAAACAACCTTCCCACTCCTTGACTCGTTCCTACTTACCATCGTTTTCTGAGTTGAGGACTCCTCTCTTCTTCGGGGGCGCGTGAGTGAAATATATACTGAACTCTACTTCCCAGTATCCTCAACTATGTCCACCTTGAGCATATTTCGCTCCCTGGGTATAAGCCATTTCCCAGGTCATCCATGACCAAGAATTGACAAGAATTCGCTTTCGCTGTCCATATTCAGTTGCTCCCACTTGTACCAGTTTTGGCTACTAGCTTGGGTGGTTTTCATACCGCTTCAACATTAAAGGTTATCAGTCTTTAATATTGGATATGATGCTTTCACTCTTATTTCTAGAGGGGTGGGCTTGGAAACTTTCCTCACCACCAAAGTAAGCAAGTTGTCTCGGTTTCGCTATAACTAGCTTCCCTGTTAACGCAAAAGTTTTTGCGTGCAGTGTACTTCAGCCATTGGGCTTGGTGACACTAACGAACCGCACGTAGAGATTAGGATTTACAGGCATTTGGGTAGGTTACGATCTCTGAAAATAATTATATAGTATTAGGCAATCTCTAAATACTTAGAAAAATTAAATCTGGAAATACTAAAACTGTTTAACTGATGTAGTAAATATTTTTTGACAGACGCAAAACCTTCAAACAGTGACTTACAATCTTAAGAACGATTAATTACTAAACTAAAATTATTAAACGATTATGAACTTTAAAAAAGTAACTTTGCCTTTAATCTTAGGTTTATCTCTCCTGTTTGGAGCTTGCCAAGGAGAGTCTACTCAAACCCCTGACAATAGTGAAAATGCAAAAGACGCAATCGAAGATGCAGGAGATGATGCAAAAGACGCAATCGAAGATGCAGGAGATGATGCAAAAGACGCGATCGAAGATGCAACCAATTAAATACTCGCTTGACGGCTATTGCTGGCTCGTCGTTTCAGTCCCGTCATTGAGATTATAAGCTTTTCAACGAGAGCGAGAATCAGGCGATATTTTAGCTATAAATTTCAATTGCTCATTTTAGTAAGGAGCGATCGCGCTTTGCTTCTAGAGTCGGATAGTTAATCAAAAAGTTTTTATAAATAGGTGCGACCGTATCGGCATCGGTTCTCTGTAATAGAAATTCAGCAATAAGTATAGAGTAAGGGTCCAAAGTAGATATAGCTAAAGCCTTTGTGGGCCAGGGATAATCTCTTAAATTACACTCTGCCCAAGATAAAAAATGATTCCGAAACCATTCAATTTCTTCTTCAGTCGTCATAGTTGTATAGCAGTCGGAGTCAAACTGTATTCTTCTTTGTAGATCGATAATTCTTCTCCTGACAAAACCTTTGGTTGCATAGAATTTAGGTCGGTTAAAACTAATTCGACATCTTTAAACTTATAGTATTCAGTTAGCTTGCCAATGCGATAATTAAACTCTTTGTAGCGGTGTTTGAAATATAGTTCTACGTTGCCTCGATGCTGCCATGTACCCAGTACATTGATATCTATCTCCCAATAGTGCTGCTGTAAGCCTCTTTTTATTTCTCTTATGCGATCGCACATTTGTCTACTTGTAACACCAATCTTATGTAGAGTTTTATTATTTGCTCGAATCTGAAGAAAATAGAGAGTAAATCTGAGAATGCGCTGTAGTTGCAGCCTGTAAATCTTTAAATCGGTTAGTTTTTCTGACAATAACTCACCCCCAAACGCTTTAGCCATCTCGACTGAATTAGATAATCTATCGAGTTCCGATAAGATCAATGGTTTTTGTACGGCATTAAACTTTGACAGAGATAGTTCAGCAACGGGAATCTTACCTAATTTAGTAAAGTAATAGCCTTCTGGTGTCCAATTGAATAGCTTCTTCATTTCCAGTTCAAAGGGAACGGTAATGATGCTGTAGTCAGTATTGCCCTATTCTCGCATAGCTGTTTGAGAAGTTAATTGTTATGAGACTTTAATATACAAATTGAACGGTATTCTAATTAGCAAATTTTTAACTTAGCGATACTTATGATTGATCGCATTATTAGTAAAATTCGTCTTATTTGTTTTAAGTGTTAAATAGCTTGAGCTTATTTGTAGCAAAGGCGCAAAAAAATTTACTTATATTCTTAAGCCAACTTAATTTTACTTTTTAACTACATATTGGTGATTGTAAAATTTGGCAATAAAACTTAAAAGATGTTTATTATGGTCGGTATAGTCAGCAAGCAACCAAAAGTAGTTTATGGTGCGTGTCCTCACGATTGTCCAGATACTTGTTCGATGCTAGTAACCGTAAAAGATGGTCGAGCTATAAAAGTAGAAGGAAACCCGGATCATCCATTTACGCGAGGGACTTTGTGCGGCAAGGTAAGCGACTATCTCGATCGCGTCTATAGTAAAAAGCGGGTGCTGTATCCGATGCGTCGAGTTGGAGCAAAAGGTAGTGGCGAATTTGAACGCATCAGTTGGGATGAGGCTTTAGATGAGATAACCAGTCGCTTCGAGCAAACAATTGCCGAGTACGGGGCAGAAGCAATCATGCCCTGTAGCTACTTGGGGCATGAAGGCTTACTGAATGGGCTGACTGTTGGAGATGCCTTTTTTAATCGTCTCGGAGCAACCGTTACCGAGCGTACTATGTGCATTTCCTGTACTAGCACTGCCTACTTAATGACCTACGGACCAACTCATGGGACTGACCCAGACACATTTCGCCACTCCAAATATATCGTTCTTTGGGGATGTAATGCTCTCAGCACGAACGTTCATCTTTGGCCGTTTATTCAAGAAGCGCGAAAAAATGGTGCTAAGCTGGTTTCTATCGATCCAGTACAAACTCGAACAGCCAAGCAATCCGATTGGCATCTTCCTATCCTGCCAGGAACAGATGGAGCTTTAGCACTGGGGATGATGTATGTAATCATTAACGAAAAGTTGACGGATGATGATTACATCGAGAAGTACACTACTGGTTTTGCCGAACTGAAGCAGCGAGTACAAGATTACCCTCCAGAAAAAGTCGCTAGTATTACGGGAATTGCTGTTGAAGACATTGTTACTCTTGCCAGGGAATTTGCTACAACTCAACCTTCTGTAGTGCGAATTGGTGTTGCTTTAGAAAAACAGGCTGGAGGAGGTCAAGGAATTCGTGCGATTAGTTGTTTGCCAGCCTTAGTAGGTTCTTGGCGGCACTTGGGGGGTGGAATGCTGCAAGCACCCATGTGGCCATTTCCCATTCGTTGGGACGTGGTTCACCGCCCTCATTTTATTAAACCAGGAACGCGAGTTCTCAATCAGTGGCAACTAGGTCGTATTTTGACAGAAGAAGTTCCTCTCAATCCACCAGTCAAAGCCCTGTTTGTCTATAACTGTAATCCCGTAACTCAAGCTGCCGAACAAGACAAAATTGTCAAAGGACTTGCTCGCCAGGATTTATTTACTGTAGTAAGCGAGCAGTTCTTTACAGATACAGCAGATTACGCCGATATCGTCCTGCCAGCTACTACCCAAGTGGAAAATCTAGATTTAATGTTCTCCTGGGGACATACTTATGTAACACTAAACAGTGCAGCTATTCAACCAATAGCAGAAACCATACCAAATACAGAACTGTTTCGACGTTTAGCCGAGCGTATGGGCTTTGAAGATGAGTGTTTCAAGCTCAGTGATGAGCAGTTAGTTATGGAGGTACTTGACTGGTCATCCCCCGTCATGGAAGGCATTAATCTGGAGGTCTTGAAATCAAAGGGCTTTGCTAAATTAAAAATTGAAGCAGTTCCTCACGCTGAAGGTAACTTTCCCACTCCTTCAGGTAAATGTGAATTCCTGTCTAGCATGAAAGTAGATAGTAATTTTGTGTTACCTGCTTTTCGTCAAGGATTTGAAGAGTACGAACCAGGCTTGCCTGTCGATCCTCTACCAATTTACACTCCACAGAGGGAATCTTCGCAAAGCAACCCTAAATTATCTAGTCGCTATCCTCTCAGCTTGATGTCGGCCAAGCCACACCAGTTCATCAACTCTTGTTTTGCTAATCTGCCCAAACACGCGAAGCTTCAGGGCGAACCAAAGGTTATCATTCATCCTGATGATGCGATCGAGCGCGGTATTGTTGAAGGACAAATGGTTAAGATATATAACGATAGAGGGTCTTTTCAAGTGCCAGCGATGCTCGATAATATGACTCGTGTGGGGGTTGTGGTTGCACCACTAGGGTATTGGCGAAAAATCAGCCATGCAAACAATACGGTTAATGCAGCGACTTCGGCAACCTTTACAGACCTCGGACGCACCGCAGCAGTTGGTGATTCTCTGGTAGAAGTTGAGCCTTTAGGTGAGTAACTTATAAAGCGGTTTCTTTAATACGTAGTTCAAATCAATAAGTAAGTATGAGCGATTTTTTTCAATTCGAGATGGACTTTGCTAGTTCTTTAAGATGTATTCCGATGCAAGTACGATATAAACTCGACCTCTGCGGCATAAAATTGAAGTTGCCTCAATGGAGTCAATTTTCTAGTGGCGATCGCCAAAAGCTTTTAAGCTTGCCTTGTCAAACTTCCGAACAAGTGCAGACCTATCGAAAAACCCTGCAAGAGCTTGTAAAAAAGACAACTGGTGAAATGGCGACTGATTTAACTGTCGAGTCCGCTCCTGACTGGGAAAATGATTTCAAAATTCCCGATTCAGTAAGCGAGAAATCAAGAGAGGCAGGATTTCCTCTTACTGTAAAGCGATGGACAAAGCTTACACGAATCCAAAGATTTGCCTTGATTAAACTTAGCCGATCTAGTCATGAGAATCGAAATTTTGTTCCTGCCCTTGAAGAGTTTCACTTGATTTAGCTTATGGGATGGATCTAAGTGTCGTAAAAAATAATTACGATTCGGCAAGCGCAAGTCTTGCTTTAGCTTCAAGTATTTGTTCTTCTTCTTTGACAAACATTTTTTGAATTAGCCAACTAAAAACAGGAATAATGAATACGGGGGTTAGACTTCCCAAAAAGAGCCATAAGCCAATCAAAACAGTTATCTATCATACCCAAATAAATCGGATTTATACTATAGTTGAAGATTCCTTCTCTAATTAAATAACTCGATTCTTGAAAAAGTTTAATAGCGTATTGTTTTGACGAAATAAATAGACACAAAACAAAAACATCATTATTCCAAGCGCGATCTCCCCTATGCCTAAATAAGTAATTGGCGGAAAAAATAGCTGTTTAACTGGTAGCCAGAAATGCAATCCTACCATCAAGATCATTGATAGTAGAAACCAAGCAGGAGGCAAAACTTTTTGCAAATTCATTTTCCTAATTTTCCTTCCAATGATACCTGTTCTTATATTAAATCTGACCAAACGGCTGTCCCCATCGTCGCCAATTCTCTTTGTTAAATGGTGACTGCCAACGTAGTAATTAACTCTCGCTTCAGCTTTAATCGACTCGTGCGATTGCGCGATACCACAAGGGTACAATGTGCGAAGCGAGTCCTTTAGGGAAGCTAGCTGAAAGCATCGCTTCGGAGCCATTTTTAAAATATCGAACACGAAAATACTCGAACCTATCCTACACATGACAAAGATTGAATATTTGTCTTTAGCTATTATGATGCAATCTTAGAACTAGCTAAATCGATCAATTCCGGTAACTTTTCTGCTCCAATATATTCAATTATTTCCGACAAATCTTCATTTGTAATCGTTCCTTGAGAAAAAATTCCCGCACGCCAATGGTTTATATTATCCCAGGTATTGCTATCAAACTGAGTGGCGTTTGCTTCTACGTATTGTTGAAGTTCCTGAGTATAACGCAAAGACGAAGTTTGACTAGTTTCGGTTTGGAGAACGAGAATATATGTTTGTTAAACTAAGCCACCTTGTCACCAAGGCGACTCGTCTTCAAAACCGTGCATGACAGTTTCCCGTCACACGGCTCCTCTCTAATTAGGCACTTGTTATGTGTACCTTCAGACCATAGTGGGTAAGTCTTCGTTCCAAATCCAGTTCCCATCGTAAAATGCTCCCTGAATTAATTTATAGAACGTTTCCCAACCTTGGCGATTTTTATAGCGTCTTATTGCTTTTAAATCTTCTTTGGTCTTGGCATCGTGACAGTGTATATGTAATGCCTGAAGATTTTCGGTTATGTTCTTGCCTCCAGCTTTGAGGGCAAGTTTATGGTCGATTTCGATGTTATCTTCAGATTTGAAAGTAAGTCCACACTGATTACATCTTCCTTTTTGTTTTTTCAGCAATCTAGCTATCGCGGGTCTGAGTTCTGGGTGTTTACCCATTCTTTCCCCCCAGTAGATTGAGTTGCCGTCATACGGACTAGATTCACCTTTGACTTTTGTGTGTCGGAAAATATTTGTATCTGTGTGTTTTGGAAGAGTAAATAATCTTTCTTCTTTTTTACACCCAAATACCCATTTATCCTTTCCTAAAGTCATCCAGTATTTCTTAACAGTCCATTTCTTGCCTTTATTGGAATGTCTACGAAATCCCCATCTTAGTAGTTTTTTGACCAACAGGTGACTGAGACTCTTATAAGTCTCTTTGCTGCATACCGCTCTGTAGTAGTTACACCATCCTCTGATGATGGGAGCTAGTTTAGCTATCATCACTTGCTGTTGAGCAGCTTTATGTTGGTCTACTATTTCAGATAATTTACGGTAATGTTCATTAACTTTTTCTTTTGATGGTTTAATAATCGTTTTGAATCCCAGGATTTTGCCGTGACGATTTTTCCCTGATTGGTATTTTCCCAAAGGGTATTGTCGGATATTGAATCCTAAGAAATTAAACCCTGGTTTGCTTCCTTCATGTTCTGAAAGAGTGTGTGATATTTTGGTTTTTTCTTGGTTGAGTTCTAATCCGATGTTTTTTAGCCATTCTTCTATGATTCCTTTACAAGTTTTTATTACGTTCAGGTCTTTATGTAGTATTAAGAAGTCATCTGCATACCTTATAAGGGATATGGATTTTATATTCCTCCTTTTTTCACCTTTCCAGGTGGCAGCGTATTCTTTTACCACATTTTCCATTCCGTGTAGAGCGATATTGGCTAGTAGTGGGCTTATAACTCCACCTTGTGGACTCCCTTCTGTGGGAAATATAGTCTTCCCTTCATCGAGAACTCCTGCTTTAAGCCATGCTCTAATTTGTTTCCTTGCTTTGGGGAAGGTATTAATCTTCTCAAGAAGTTTGACGGGGTTTATGCGGTCGAAGCATTTACTAATGTCGGCATCTAGTACAAATTTAGATTGGTATCTAATTTGATTTAATATGCTGGCTATTGCGTCATGGCAGCTCCTTCCTGGTCTAAAACCGTATGAGTTAGATTCAAAACGGGCTTCCCATTCTGGTTCTAATGCTGCTTTTACTAACGCTTGTAATGCTCTGTCTTTCATCGTAGGTATGCCAAGAGGTCGTCTTTTTCCATCTGCTTTTGGTATCCATACTCTGCGAACAGATTTGGATTTTCCTTCTAGCTTCAGGTTTTCAACTAAGACATATCTTTGTTTGGGAGTGAGTGACTTAATGCCATCTACTCCAGCCGTTTTTTTGCCCTTATTATCTTGGCTTACCCTTCTGACCGCTACCAATTTGGCGTTGTATGAATTTAAGAGGGTTTTTTGTAATCTACGTAGCTTTCGTACATTGTCAGTTTTGCTGGCTTGGTAAATTCGCTTCTGGAGCTTATAAACTGATAGCTCAACTTTACGCCAATCTATCGCGTTCGATGCCACAGTATTCAATTTTGAATCTGTCTTAGCCATATATACTCCTACTTGTTCTTTTACCTTCCTAATTACAGTCAGCACGTGGGCATATCCCTGGCATTACACCATCTGTCGCCAGCATTACTCGTTTTCGAGTTAGGGCATTAGCTTTTTGCTGAATCCTACTCCCCCTATAACCTCCTAAAGTTAGGAGAGGTTAAATCTTGGTTGACTTCTCGGTAATTTCGACCATTACTGAGTGTCATAGGAGGGTTTTCCCGTTCCAAATATTCCGTTGGTATGTTTCTTTAGGATGTGTCTGTACACCGCCTACTTGTTGGTATCGTCCTTTGTCAATTGCATACAAAGGAAACAATGCTTAGGTTTGCTTTTTAGCACAGGGCGAATGCCCAGATCGTCGTCTAACGACGACTGGCGACGCTACCGCGTCGCGTGCCTATCAGAACTGATTTGGCTGTTTAGGATTAACGATGCTTATGACTTTTATCTACCCACCGATCGCGGTTGGTATTGAATCATAATCATGGAAATTATGATTAACATTTTTGCGATATCACCTTTTTGGCTACGGCTTGTCAGTACTGATTTAGCCGTTTTGTTGTAACGGTGGTTGTGATACTTCGAGCGTACGCTCTATCCATAGAATTCTTGCACTTAGGATTACCGGTTCAGACTACTAGTAATTACCCCGTTTAACCCCGCTTTACCGATTGATGACCATTCGCTACAGTAGGGGCTACGCTTTCATCTCCAACACCTGAGAGATAGGACTTGATGTATTACGCTTTTATTAATATTTAGCGACCTCGCAGAGGGACATTTCACCTATACGGAATATTTAGTTGTCATGGTTAATATTGACCTGTTAGGAATTATTAGAAACTTAACATTTAGTCACACCATGCTAGTGCTTATGTACTAAAAGTAGTACTTTTGCACTAAACGGGTCGCACTCCATGATTAATATTGTAGCTATTATATTCCGTTAAGGTATTCGTTCATAAATGTTTCTGTAACTTGGCGTAGCGGTTCATCGAGGATATTTAAGGCTCGTTGGGCGATCGCTTCAGGTACTCCTCCGTAAAAAGCCTGGGCAATACCGCCAGCAATACAAGCAATAGTATCACTGTCACCCCCGATTGAGATCGCGTTGCGAATAGCATCCTCAAAGCCTGTAGATTCTAAAAAAGCAACGATTGCTTCGGGAACAGAACGCTGAGAGGAAACTAAAAATTGATAGTTCGGTCTGATTTGGTCGAGAGAAAAGTTTAAGTCGTAGCCGAAAGTGGTTTCAATGTAAGACTTAATTAGCTTTTTATCTTTTTCAGTACGTGCTAGGAAAATTGCTGCTGCCGTTGCTTGTGCGCCTTTAATTCCTTCTGGATGGTTGTGGGTAACTTCAGCACTGCGTTTTGCTTCTTGTAGTGCCGAGTCTAAATCTTTCAAAGCAAATCCTATCGGACTAATTCGCATGGCACTACCATTGCCCCAACTATTATAAGGTTCGGTTCGATTGGATAATGCCCAATTGCGAAAGTTCATTCCGTAGCCAGCATTGGGATAACGACGACAATAATCTTTAAATCGTTCGGTATAGCTGCCACCGTCGAGCAGGACATCCGCAACTGCAATAGTCAGTACCGTATCGTCAGTAAAACGACAGCCAGGGCTAAATAGCGGAAATTCTTTGGTCGTGATGTTGTTCCCCTCATATATTGAGCCAATAATATCTCCAGCGAGCGCTCCTATCATGCTTATTTCCTCAACCAAACATTATCTTTAGTATTTATCTAAATTTTGTCAAACGGTTTACCATATTTGCTCCAGTTCTGTTTGTTAAACGGTGACTGCCAGCGCAAAATTAATTCCCTCTCCAGCTTCAAACGTCCAGTGCGTAGCGAAGCCCTAAAGGATATGCCCTAAAGGACTAGCTTCGCGTCGCGGAGCGGTATGCTTTAGCATTTGCGAAGCTTATCATGCACGGACTAACTTCGTGTCGCCATGCCGTCCTAAAGGATACCGCTTCGCATATAGGCTTATCGCTCTTGCCGAAGCTTTAGTTGATTCCGAACATAATGTATCAGAGGCTCTAAAAGCCTGGGAATTAGAGCAGCTTGCTTTAGGAATGCACCTTTGGAAACGGGTCAAGATTTTGGGGAAACTTCTCAGTTTGTCTATGGCAAAGAAAGATGGCTGACATCTAAATAGAAAATCATCTGTAAAAATGCAGCCTATTTAGCTTACGTTTTCTTGTTATACATCTGACGCTCTACAGTTGTAAATAGAATGAGAGAAGAACTCAACACAAAAAGTGATAGGACAAGAAACTCAAGTACGGGTTCCGCCTGCTAATACTCCAGCATTACCAGGAGAAGAATTTGAGTATTCGACCGAGGTTTTGGTTGTCGGCGAAAAGGGCGATGATGAACTAATAGCACGAATATTGCCAGACTTTGATGGTAATAAAGACTTAGTATTTGCTGGTGGAGATGATTTAATTGACACTACTGGGAGTATCTCTGGCGGTAGTCGACTTGATGGCGGTAGCGGAGATCATATTCTCTTGTCGGAGCGGAGCGATCGCGCCATTGGCGGTGAGGGTCAAGACAGCTTCTGGATTGCTACAGCAGAATTCCCTCATAAAGTCAATACGATTACCGACTTTGAAGCCCAAGTAGATGTAATCCGAGTTGGAGGTTTAGGGGTAACTTATGAAGATCTCCATTTCCGTATTGAGGATGGCAACACTACAGTCAGTACTCTAGGTCAAGATCTGGCAATCTTACTTAATGTAGAACAGGTTGAAGCCAGCAATTTTGTTTTTGCCTAGTTCGTGTATCTGAGGGATATTGTAATCGAGGCATGGAAAAACATAGTAATTCACCTGAGGGGGAAACAACAAAGCTAAACTAAGGTCTGTGTATGTTTCATCGCCCCTAAACCTTTCTGGTAAAAAGCTAACTTAACCTGAGTTCAGGTTAGGCATATTGTGCCAAATCTTTTTCTAAATCGAAAGGTTTCTTCGGTTGATAGCAGTATGCAATCAAGTCACACCAAATATTTACGCCAAAACTTATGGGCGAGTGTTTAATCTGAGAGAGCTTCTTGAATTGGTTAATAATAGTTTTAACAATTGAGCTATACCGTGCTAAGAGCCGATCGCGCCGGAAGCATTAAAAGATTTTTCAGGTTACGCTGTGGTTTTACAAATCCGCTGCTTATTCAGCAACATCAATCTCAGTACGACTCGAATTCGCTTACTCTAATCATTCGTTCGCAATTTTTGCCCTGCGATCGCGATCCTCTTGTTTGTCGCCAAGCTGTTTTTCAATCGAGTAGATATCGGGCCAGATAGAGGCACCGTGTTCGTAGGCATCGATGCCAATTTCATCAGCATCGGGATGGACGCGCAGGCGACCTACCGCCTTGAGCGCGCCGAACATGAGAAAGGCAAAGGCGACAGTAAAAACCGCAATTGAAACAACACCGAGAAACTGTACCCAAAGTAGCTTAAAGCCGCCACCTACCAACAGCCCTGCTGTTTGATTTGAGGTTAATTGCCGCTGAGCTAGAAAGCCGACTGCTAAAGTACCCATCATACCGCAGACACCGTGGACAGAGAATGCCCCCACTGCGTCGTCAATTCTAGCTGCCTCTATAATGTTCATCGAGATGATGACTAGCACTCCTGCCGTTAAGCCAATCAAGACCGAAGCCCAGGGCAAAACGTATGCACAGCCAGCCGTAATCCCAACCAGTCCTCCTAGCGCACCGTTGAGACAGTAAGACAGTTCCCATTTACGCGAGCGAAAATACTGGAGCAATAGCGCCGCCACTGCCCCCGCAGCCGATGACAAAGTTGTGTTAACCGTTACTAGGCCAACTAGACCAGGATCATCCATACCTAGAGACGAGCCGGGGTTAAAACCATACCAGCCGAACCACAAAATTAACGTACCCAAAGTTGCCAACCCTAGATTATGTGGTGGCGGAGTCTGTCCCCAGGCAGAACGATTAGGACGCGGACCAAGCAAATAAGCGCCAATCAAAGCATATGTACCGCCGACAAGGTGAACAACAGAACTGCCAGCGAAGTCGTGGTAGCCTAGACTAGAGAGCCAGCCACCGCTATTCCATACCCAGTGGACGATAATTGGATAGCCGATCGCGCCGACAATGACGCTGTAAATCAGGTCGCCAACAAAGTCTGTCCGTTCAGCTAGTGCGCCTGTGGCAATAGTGCTGGCGGTGGCAGCAAAGGCAAACTGGAAGAAAAACAGAGTATAGGTATTGAGACTTGTGTCAGAGCCATCAGCTCCGGTAGCGTAGCTGATGCTAGTTCCGCTCAAAGTAAGTGCGTCGCTCAGGAAGAAGTGGCTTGTGCCAATAATTCCACCAGCACTGCTGCCAAAAGCAATAGCAAAGCCGACTGTCCAAAACGCTAAAGCGGTGAGTCCAGCGTCTATAAAGTTCTCCGTCAAGGCGTTAACTACGCCTCGCTGGCGGATAAAGCCTGCCTCTAACATGGCAAAGCCAGTTTGCATGAAGAAGATCAAAAAGCCTGCTAGTAGAACCCAAGTAGTATCGATCGAAACCTGAAGCTGAGAGGTAGTATTCGCTAATGATTCAAGGGTGGGTGGCTCTGCTGCCTGAACAATTGTCGGAGCAATCGCACTAAGAAACATTGAGCCGATTGCCAGTGCCAGCAAGCGTTGCCACACTCTATTTTTGCTTTTTGTTGCTCTTTTAAAACTCGAAGAGATTTTAGGTTTCACTATTATTTAGCTATTGCTAAGTATAAAAAAATATTTAGGTAAAAAGCGATCGCATTGTCTTTAAAAGCTATTAACTTTCCGATCTAATTTTGACAATAATTGCTCAAATAAAAAGTCAAAATTGCTACTAACTCGCTTATTCCTCGCAATGCACCCCTTTACTATAACTACGCTGCCAGTCAGAAAACTGAGTCAAGCTGTATTGGTGGTTTACTATGTTGGCGACTACTATCAGTACGAAATTTTGTTTTGGGATTACTCGATCTTTCAGCCTCAAGAAATGTACGAATCAGCAGACTAAGCCCTAAACGTAGGGGTAGATAACATTAAGACAGTTATTGGTTATTAATAATTTTTGCTATGCCTAAAATTCCCGACTGCGATTGCCCGTGCATGATTTGCGACGCGAAGCTAGTGCTAAAGCATACCGCTCCGCGACGCGAAGCTAGTCCTTTAGGGCATATCCTTTAGGGCGAAGCTTATCATGCACGGACTAACTTCGTGTAGACGCGAACTTCTAATCCTTTAGGACGCGAAGCGCGGTCCGTAGGCATCGCTGTCTCCTCTACGGCCACAATCCTTACTTAGTTTGTGCGGTTCATCCTTCGGGTGTAGAGACTGATAAATGTTTAGATTTTAGATTAGATTCCAATGCAGAGATAAAAGAACAATGGAGTCCCCAAGGAGCAGCGCTTCGCGCAAGCGACGCTAGTCGCGTCTTGGTGCGACAGCACCTGCGCTGGTATGGTAGATGAACTTATTTCTAACAGAGCTTCTCGTTACAGCCAGTCAGAACAGACAGAAATATTAAATAGTCATCCTTTCTTTACGCTTTGTTTGTCCTCAATGCAGACATAGGTTTAATCGAGAAAACCAAATAGTTCACTTTGATTGTCCCGAATGCGATTTTATTGATGATTCGGTGTAGCGATCGCCTGAACATTTAACTCAAAGGCTGACAAAAAGAATCAGCCCTGGCTAAATAAACCAGGACTCGATTGTTGAGAGTCTAGAAAACGATGATGGTGGTGGGAATCTTAGTAGCCGTAGCTATAAGGAATGTACTGATTT